>CAZLYE010000596.1:0-12463 GCA_964562865.1 uncultured Binatia bacterium (SeqCode)
CGCGCTCGCGCTCCTCCGTCACCTCCTCTCCCACGACGTGCAGGCACGCCTCGCACGCGAGCTCGGGTGGTTCTCCGCGCGCCGCGACGTCGGCGTCGAGGGCGACGGGCTCCTCGGCGGCTTCGTCGAGATGAAGGACGCCGTCCGGCCACGACCGGAGCGCACCGACTATGCCGCTCTCAGCCGGCTCTGGCAGCGGGCGTTCCGCGCGGTCGTCTTCGGGCACGAGGACCCGGCGGCGACGCTCCGCGCCGCAGCGCACGAGCTCGCGGGCGCGCGGTGAGATGCGCGCTCCCCGCTGGCTCCTCGCGGCGCCGCTGGTCGGCTACCTCGCGCTCTTCCTCGTCTGGCCCACGGCGTACGCGTTGAAGCTCACGTTCACCGACGCGGAAGGTGGCGTCTTTCCGAGCCTGGAGAACTTTCGCGTGCTCACAGCCGACGGGCTCTTCTGGCGGGCCGTCGTCGGGAACCTCGTGCTCCCCGTCCTGACGGTGACGCTCGAGCTCGTGAGCGGTCTGGCCCTCGCGCTCCTCCTGGCCGCCCGGCTCCCCGCGCGACGGCTCCTCCGCACCGTGGTCGTGATCCCGTTCGCGCTGCCCGAGATCGTCTTCCTCACCATCATGCGCTACGTCTTCGCGCCGCGCGGCTACGCGAACGCGCTCCTCGTCGCCGCGGGCGTCGGGCCCGTCCAGTGGCTGCTCCCCGGGCGGCCGCTCACGTATCTCACGGTCGTCGCGGTCGACGCGTGGCACACGACGCCGGTCGCCTTCCTCCTGCTCCTCGCGGCGCTCGCGGCGATCCCCGACGAGATCGGCGAGGCGGCGCGCCTCGACGGCGCGGGCGGGGTCGGGCGTCTCCTCTGGATCACCCTCCCGCTGCTGCGCCCGGCGATAATCGCGGTCATCCTTCTCCGGGGGCTCGACGCGCTCCGCGTGTTCGCGACGCCGCTCGTGCTGGCCGGCGTCGAGGGCGTGCCGGTCCTGTCGACGTACGCCTACCACCAGTGGTCGGACTACGGGAGCGACGGCGGCGCCGCGGCCGCGGCGAGCGTGCTCGCGCTCACGAGCGTCGCACTCAGCCTGCCGCTGCTCCGTCGCGGGGCGACGCGGTGAGGCGCGGCCTCCTCGTCGCCGTCGCCGTCCTCGTCGGGCTCCTCGACCTGGCACCGCTCGCTCTCGTCGTGAAGCAGGCCGTCACGCCCGAGCGCGAGAGCTTCGCGTGGCCGCCCACCTGGCTCCCGCACGCCCCGACGCTCGCCAACTTCCGGGCCGTCACGGCGGCGGTCGAGTTCGGCCGGGGCGCGGTCCTGAGCCTCGGGGTCGCCGTCGCGACCGTGGCCGCAGCGCTGGCGCTCGCCCTTCCCGCCGCCTGGCTCGCGGCGCGCCGCCCGGCGTACGACCGGCCGCTCGACGTCGCGATCGTCGTGACGCGCCTCTTCCCGTCGATCGCGCTCGCGGTCCCGCTGGCCGCGCTCTTCGTCGGCCTCGGGCTCTACGACCATCCCGCCGGGGTCGGCCTCTGGCTCGCGCACACGCTCATCGCGCTCCCGTTCGCGTTCCTCGTGCTGCGCTCCGCGTTCGGGGCCGTCCCCGTCGAGCTCGAGGAGGCCGCCGAGCTCGACGGCGCCACACCCGTTGCGCGGTTCCTCCGCGTGACGCTGCCGCTCGTCCGCCCGTCGCTGGCCGCCGCCGCGCTCCTCACCTTCCTCGTCTCGTGGGACGAGTTCGGGTACGCGCTCCTCCTCCAGGTGACGCACCGGTCGCTGCCGCCGCTCCTCTACTACTTCGCGGCCTTCGGCTTTCCCGGGCTCGCGAGCGCGCTCGCGGCGATCATGCTCGTGCCGGCGCTGCTCGTCGTCCTCGTGCTGGAGCCGGCACTCCGCTCGGGCGTGCTCGCGGGGAGCGGCCGCTGATGGCACGCACGACGTTCGCCTGCGTCGGCAAGCACTTCGGAGGCGTCGTCGCGCTCCGCGATTTCACGCTGGACGTCGCGGACGGCGAGATGGTCACGATCCTCGGCCCGTCGGGCTGCGGCAAGTCGACGCTGTTGCGCTTGACCGCGGGCCTCGACGGGCTGTCCGACGGCACGATCGCGCTCGACGGCCGCCGGATCGACGACCTCCCGCCACGCGCGCGGGACGTCGCGATGGTCTTCCAGAGCTACGCGCTCTACCCGCACATGACGGTCGGGGGGAACATCGAGTTCCCGCTCCGGATGCGCGGGATCCGAGCACCCGAGCGACGGCGGCAGGCGGCGGAGGTGGCCGCGCTGCTCGAGCTCGGCGACCTGCTCGAGCGGCGGCCCGCGGAGCTGTCGGGCGGACAGCGGCAGCGCGTGGCGCTGGCGCGCGCGCTCGTCCGCCACCCCGCGCTCTTCCTCCTGGACGAGCCGCTCTCG
Source organism: uncultured Binatia bacterium (SeqCode) (assembly GCA_964562865.1). Classification (GTDB taxonomy): domain Bacteria; phylum Desulfobacterota; class Binatia; order DP-6; family DP-6; genus CAZLYE01. Next base: position 2,398 of record CAZLYE010000596.1, read on the forward strand.
AACCTCGACGCGCGGCTCCGCGCGAGCGTCCGGCGCTACATCCGCGACGTCCAGCGCCGCCTCCGCGTGACCGCGCTCTACGTCACGCACGACCAGACCGAGGCGATGACGCTCGGCGACCGCGTCGTCGTCCTCGACCGCGGACGGATCCAGCAGGCCGACACGCCGCTCGCCGTGTACGAGCGGCCGGCAAACACCTTCGTCGCCGGGTTCGTCGGCACCCCGCCGATGAACCTGCTCGCGGCCGAGCACGCGGACGGCGTGCTCTCCGTCGGCGACCAGCGGATTCCGCTGCCGGCGGCGCTCCGCGGGCGCATTCCGGCGCGTGTCGTGCTCGGCGTACGGCCGGAGGCGTTCTCCACCGCGGCCGGCGCGCTCATCGCCGTGCCGGATCCGGCGACGCGCGAGGTGCTCGGCAGCGAGACGCTGGTGCAGGCGCGGGTGGGCGCGGCCGGCGTCACGGTCAGGCTGCCGGGCCTCGTGCGCGACGTCCCGCTCCGGGTCGCCGCGCCCGCGGACGCTCTCCACCTCTTCTCGGCAGACGGCGGCGCGCGCATCACGCCGTGAGACGCCCTGAGAATTGTGATAGGTCGGCTCGAGGTGGCGGTGGTGGCGGTGGCACGCTCATCGAGCCGGCCTGAGGCCAGCGGCGAGGACAGGCCGGGCGGTGCCCGCGCGCCGCTGTCCCGTGCGTTCGAGCGCGTGGTCGCCTGGCGGTGGTGGATCCTCGCGGCGTACGCGCTCATCCTCGTGCCGAGCGCCTGGTTCGCCGCGCAGGTCCGACAGGACAACTCGCTCGACCGGCTGATGGTCGCCACCGACCCGGACTACGTCGCGACGCGGGAGTTCGAGAAGGTCTTCGGCGCCGGGGAGTTCGCCCTGCTGGTCGCGGAGGCGGAGGAGCCGCTCTCGCCGGCGGTGGTGGCCCGCGTCGACGGCGTCGAGCGGGCGCTCTCGGGCATCCCGCACGTGCGCACGCACTCGGCCCTCTCGGTGTTCCGGCGCGCGCGTGCCGGGTTCGACGCGACGCCGGACCAGCTCGACGCGTTCCGCGCCTTCGTCGAGGGCACCGACCTCCTGCGCCGCCAGGGGCTCGTCGGCGACCACTTCCTCTCGATCGGGCTCGTGCTCGAGGTCCGCGGGACGGAGGAGCGGCGCGCGACACTCGCCGCCGTCGACCGCGCCCTCGCCCCGTTCGTCGCCGACCTGGGTCCGTTGAGTGGGCTCCACCCGCTCGGGCTCCCCTGGGTCGACGCCTACCTCGACGGGACCCAGCGCTCGGCCTGGCGATACTTCGTCCTCTTCGCCGGCATGGTCGTGGTGCTGATCGTCGCGCTCTACCGTTCGGCGCGGACGCTCGCGGCCTTCCTCGTCACCCTCGGGGTCTCGGTCGCGATGTCGGTCGGATACATCGGCGCGACGGGGGGCGCCCTCACGCTCGTCTCCCCCATGGTCCCGATGACGATCCTCGTGACGGCGACGTCGACGCTCGTCTATCTCCAGTCGCGCTTCGTCGAGCGGCCCGCGGGCCGGACGGTGGACGCCCATCAGGTGTTCGCGCTCACGGACAAGTTCGTGGCGTGCACGGCGTCCATCTTCGCCACCGCGGTCGGCTTCGCCGCGCTCATGGTCTCGGACATCCGCCCGATCCGCGAGATGGGGCTCTGGGTCGCCGTCGGGCTCTCGTTCACCTGGGTCGTCGTGTTCACCCTGTTCCCCGCACTCCAGAAGATCCTCCGGACGCCGACGCAGCAGGAGCGCCGCACGGCGGGCACGGGCCTCGCCCGGCTCGCCACCGTGCTCCCGCGCGTGACCTACCGTTGGCGCTGGCCGCTCGTCGTCGTCTCGCTGGCACTCTGCGCCCTCGGGGCGGGAGCGCTGTTCGGCGCGCCCGGGGTGCCGGCGATGCGCATCCTCACCGACCCCGTCGAGTACATGAGCCCGTCGTCGCCGCTGTACCGCGACATCCGGCGTCTCGGCCCGATGATCCCCGGTCTCTCGGTCACGGAGGTGTGGCTCACGGGAGGGGTCGGCAGCATGTCCGAGCCCGACGTCCTCACCGGCCTCCACGAGTTCCAGCAGGCGCTCGAGGCCGACCCGGACGTCGGCGCCGCGATCGGGCCGACGACCATCCTCCGGCTGATCCGCTACCTCGGCGGCGAGGGCGACCGCTGGCCGACTGACGCCGACGGCGTCGAGCGCGCCGCCGCCGAGCTCGAGGGCCTGGTGGCCGCGGACCCGACGCTCCAGGGATTCGTGCAACCCCACGCGCTCGCGCAGACGCACGTGACCGTGCTCTCCCGCAGCGCCGATCACGATGCGTTCGCCCGCCTCGATCGGTCGATCCGTCGCTACTGGGACGACACGGCGGCACGCAACCCGGCGCTGCGCGCGCTCAGCCTGCGGACGGTCGGCCTCGCACCGCTGCACGCGAAGATGGCGCGCGACCTCGTTCCCACCCTGGTCGAGAGCTTCGCCCTCTCGGTCGCCGTCATCTTCCTGGCGTTCCTGCTCGTGTTCCGTAACGGCCTGGCACGGATACTGGCGATGATCCCGTCGATCTTCGCGATCCTGGTGATGTTCCTCGTCATGCGCGCCGCCGGCATGCGGCTCAACATCGCGACGATCCTGATCGCGTCGACCGTCCTCGGGACGTCAGAGAACGACCAGATCCACTTCTTCTATCACTTCCTCCAGGGGCGCCGGGACGGGACCGTCGAGCAGGCGCTGCGCCACGCGCTCGGCGTCGCGGGCCGCGCGATCTTCTTCGCGACCGCGATCAACGCCGGCGGGTTCCTCGCCTTCGGGCTCGCCGAGCTGCCGCCGATCCGTCAGTTCGGGATGCTGGCAGCGCTCGCGTTCGTCCTGTCGATGGTCGCCGACTTCACGGCGCTGCCGGCCGCGCTGTGGATCCTGCTCGGGAAGCGACCGGACGCGCCCGGTGCGCGCGCCGGCGCCTCCTCCGCGAGCGACTGACGACGCGGCGCGGCTCCTCGCAGCGGGGTGTCCCCGCGCTGGCGACGAGCTGGCGGAGCAGCGCCCGATCGTCGGGGCGGAGGGCCCCGTCGGTCGTCGCGAGACACCGACACAGATGTGGTACCGCGGGTGCCGGATCGCCGAGCGTGATGTAGGCCTCCGCGAGACGCAGGTGGTTCTGCGGCACGTCGGGCCGCGCCGCCGCCAGCCCCTCGAGGAGCTCGAGCCCCCGCTCGGAGTCGCCGTGCGCGAGGAAGGCGGCCGGGGCCATGACGTAGAGCGTCCCGAGCAGGCGCGTCGCGGCGCCGTCGCGGAAGGCGGGATCGAGCTCGCGGCTCCGGAGGGCGAAGCGCTCGACGTCCGGGACGAGCCGCGCCGCCGCGAGCCCGCGCTGCTGCACGAGCCGTCCGGTGACGGCGGCCCGTGCGAACGTGTAGGCTGGCGTGTCCTCCTCCCCGTGGACGACCGCCTCGTAGGCGTACCTCCGGTCGGCGGGCGTGTCCTGGCTGGCGGCGATCAGCGCCTCCAGCGCATCGGAGACCTCGAGCGCGTCCGACGACTCCGCCGCGTCGGCCAGCAGCGGGTTCACGTGACCGCGTCGGGTCGCGCACGCCGGCGCGAGGCACAGGAGGACGGCCACGAACGTGCGCTGCCGTCGCCCGGCGCGCCGCGAGCTATCGCCCATAGGCCGCCACGACGCCGGCGTAGTCACCCGTGCCCGCGTCCGTCAGCGAGAGAATGCCCACCTCCTTGCACGCGTCCTTTCCCTCGCCGCTGCAGATCTCGTGCAGGTGCTCGCGGAATCCGTCACGCTCCGCGCGGGAGGCCGCCGGGAAGGCGACCACCGGCATCGGCGGCAGCTCCGCACTCTTCCACACCGAGCGCACCCCGTCGGCGCCTTCGATGTGCGCGAGGTCCGCGAGCTGCGCGTCGTCCACGAGGGCACAGGTCGCGTCGCCGTCGAGCACCTTCTTGACGGCCTGCAGCGGCCGCTGGGTCTGGAGGAGCGTGAAGTCGCCCAGCGTGAAGCTGCCCGCGGCGACGACGCGCTCGACGAACCGGCGATCGTCGGTATGATCGCTCGCCAGCGCCTTTCCCTTGCATCCCGCCAGCTCGGTCGCGGTCCGGCTGATCAGGTGGTACTGGCGCCCGCCGGCGAGCGACACCGTCACCTGGCCGATCACCTCGAGATCGTACCGGCTGCGCAGCGCGAGGAAGACGGGGAGCGAGAGGATGCCGTAGTGCGGGTGCTCGGCCTCGATGAAGGCCGTCGCGGCGTCGCGGCTCGTGAGGTACTGCCCCTTGGTGGCGCTCCACCCGTTCTGCTCGGCCGCGAGCGCGGCCAGCCGGTCGAGGTACGGCTGCGCGAGCGCGGCGCTCCCGACGCCGTGCTCCTTCACGACCACGATGCCGACTGCCGGACCCTCCGCGCCGGGCGGCGCGAGGCCGCCGACGAGCACCAGCCCCGCCGCCACGATCGTGACCCGCAGTATCCGCGACAACCGCCCACCCCCTCCATCCACCGGAGCCCGACCGGGACAAAATAGCATCACCCCCGGGGTGGGTCTAAAGCTTCCGCGCCCGCCGGCCGATAGCTACCGGGAGTCCGCCATGCGCACTGCGACCATGACGGCCGCGGCCTTCGACGCCGAGCCGGCTTCCGCCGTCGCGTCCGTCGAGCTCCTCATGGGCGGCATCGGCGACGCCATCGCCGCAACGGGCATCCTCTCCGCGCTCGCCGCGCGTCACGGGACGATCGAGGTGCACGGCGGCGGGATCGGCGAGCTGCTCCAGCTCCCGGGCATCGTCGTCCGCGACGACCGGAAGCGGCTCGCCAAGCAGGTCCGGTCCGACTACACGCTCGCGATCGAGCCGCCGACCGGCTTCACGCACTTCAAGCAGCATCTCTCGTTTCACCTGGGCGACCAGGTGGGTCTGCCGCGCATGGTCCGGCGTCCGCATCTCTGCACGGGTCTCTCGACGAACCTCGTCCTCCAGCAGCTCGGCCTGCCCCACAAGGGCTACGTCGTGGTCAACCGCCGCGCCGGCTGGCAGCCGCGCATTCCGCCGGCGCGCGACATGGACCGCGTGATCGAGCTCCTGAAGCACGTCTCCGGGCTGCCGATCGTCGAGGTGGGGCTGACGCGCGATCCCGCGGACGTCTCGCCGCACACCGCCGTGAACCTGCAGAACCGGACGAGCCTCGCCGCGCTCTATCACGTGCTCGACGGCGCAGCGCTCGTCTTCACGCTGGACTCGATGGTCTACCACATGGCGATGGACCGGGCCCTCACGACCCGGGTCCTCTGCTGGTGGGGGAACGTCCCGCCCGAGCTGCGCGCGTACCCGGCGTCGTTCGACTATCACAACCGCCGCTGCTTCGAGTGCTGCCGGCAGCCGGCGCTCACCGTCCCCGATCACTGCTTCACCGGCACCGACGCGTGCCTCGCGCTCGACGTGGAGCGCCTGAGGCCGGTCCTCGAGGATCTCTTCCGTGACTTCCCGTCCTTCCTGAACGTCGGCGACGCCAAGTCGTTCGTGCAGGACGTCGCGCTCGAGTACTGCGCCGGCCGCGGGCTCGACGTCGGCGCCGGGAAGAACCCGCTTCCGGGCGCGATCCCCGTCGACCAGGGCACGGACGCGAACGCGTACGACCTCTCGCGGTGGGCCGACGGCTCGATGGACTACGTGTTCAGCAGCCACTGCCTCGAGCACCTCGACCGCTGGCAGGACGCGCTGGTCGAGTGGCAGCGCGTGCTGCGGCCGGGCGGCGTCCTCTTCCTCTACCTGCCGCACGAGAAGATGACGATGTGGCTGCCGGGGAGCCCGTGGGTCGGTCAGGACCACCGCTGGGTGCCGACGTGGCAGCGCGTGACGGACTTCCTCCGTCACCAGGGGCTCGTGATCCTCGGCGGCGACCCGGGCCCGGACCGCGCCTTCGGATTCTGGGGCGCGTTCCGGAAGTCGTAGTCCCTGCGGACGGCGGCACGCCGCCTTCGAGGCGGCGGTCTACACGATCAGGGCCATGACCAGCCGCCGGATCTCGCCGATCGCGTGCTTGACGGCGCTCGCACAGGGACGGGAGATCCTGCCGTCCCGCCGGTAGCGGGCGGCGAGACTCGCGATGTCCTTCAGCGTCGCCGCGCTCCGCCGCACGAGCCGATCGCGCCGGGTGAGCTTGGCCGTGTCGGCCGCGCGTTGCAGCAACGTGTTCACCTTGCGGAGCCGGTTGCTCGCGAATCGCTCGAAGCGCACGTTGCCGTCAGCCGTGCAGATCGGTTCCCCGAGCCGCGTGCCCACCCGGCAGATGGCGCCCTCGAATCCACGGACCGGAAGGCCTCGGCAGACCCCCCCGGAGCAGACGTCGCCGGTGGTGCACGGATCCCCGTCGTCGCAGGCCGCCGATCCGGCTACGCAGACGTCTCCATCACCTGCGCAATGGTCGCCGACGGTGCAGGGATCGCCGTCGTCGCACGACGCGTCCGCGGGTTTGGGTACGCACCGGCCGCTCGCGTCGCATTCCCCGGTGAGACAACGGCCCGTGCAGACGACGAGCTCGCCCGGCCGACACACGCCGGCTCCATCGCAGCGATCGCCGGTCGTGCACGGGTTCCCATCGTCGCACGGATGGCCCGCCGGCTGCCCGGCGCAGGCGGGCGGCTCGCAGAGCGCGATCATCCCGCTCATGAGCACACCGCCCGGATCAAGCTTCGTCACCCGGAGCGTCAGCGGCGCGAAGCAGTCGAACGGCATCTGGAAGGCGAGCATCGTCGGGGTCACCGCGTCGGGCCACGCGCTCGCGAGCACGTCACCGTCCGCGTCGAGGATCGTGATCGAATTGGCGTCCATCAGGCGGCTCTGATCCTGCACCGCTTCGTTCTCGGCCGAGCACGGGTTGGCCGGTGCCGCCTCGGCCGCGCACGCCGTCCCGTCGATCGCATCGAAGTTGTCCCCGAAGACACGCACGAGATCGTTCTTCTGCGGGCGAACCGGCGAGACCGCGGCGAGGGCCGGCGCGCCGGCCCGCGGGTTCGGCGGTGCGCCGAGTGCGATGGTCGCGCCGCTCGTCAGGCGAACGTCCGACGCACCCACCATCATCGTGTCGCACATGGGCTTCGGACCGCAGTGCTCCCACTGGTTGCCCTGGGCAGTGACGAAGAGGGAGGCGACGTTGACGTTGAAGTTGATACCCCCCGGCAGGGCGCCGACGTTCCACGCGAAGGCGTTCTGTCCCGGCTCCGCGGCGGTGCCGTAGTCGACCACGGGGACCGGCTCGCCCGTCGCCTGCGCCTGCGACGCGCCGAACCCCTGGACCGACGGGACGGGCAGGCAGTGCAGCGGCGCCATGCACCCGGCGTCATTCACGCAGCACCCGCTGGTGAGGCCGCAGCAGTCCGCGTCGGTGCCGCACGGCGCCTCGTCCGACCCCGCCTGTGGCTGGCAGGTGTTGCTCACGGCGGCGTTCCGGTTGCAGACGAGCGCGACGCCGCGGAACGTCGCGACCGGCATCTTGCCGGAGGACTCCCCGCTCGCCACGGGATGATGGGTCGTCTCGACCTTGCTCCCGATGATCTCGTTGTCGGCCACGTAGTCGTCCGTGAACGACGCCGTCGCGTTGTCCGTCACCGTGAGCCCTCGCCCGCCGTGGAAGCGCACGATGTTGCCGCTGGTCTCGGCGGTGCTCGGCTCGTCGCAGTTCGCGTAACTCGGAATCGAGAGGCAGGGGCTCACGCCGCGGACCGTGATCCCGTTCTGAGACATGCCGGGCACGTTGTGTTGGATCACGTTCTCGACGGCCAGCACGTGCCCGCCGAGCGTCGCCGACACACCGCCGTTCTGGTTGGCGTGGAGGCAGCTCCGGCTGATCGTGACGTGTGCTCCGGTGGTCACCTTGAGGCCCCGGTCCTGCGCCCCGCTCAGCTCGCAGCCGTCGACGACGTTGGCATCGTCGCCCTCGCCTCCCGCGCTCGTGTCTCCACTCACCGCGTCGCCTCGGGTCGGACCGTTCACCATCGACTGCTCGATCCGGTTACGCCGGGCACCGAGCCCCGTGAACGCGACCGTGTCCGTCTGGTTGGCCATCTGGTCGGTCGGCGACGGCGCCTGGCTCCCGTCGAACACGAGCCCGCGGAAGACGTCGTCGCTCCCGAACACCTGGAGCACCGAGAGCTCCTGCTGGCCGACCGAGAGCCGGACCCCGCCCGAGCGCGCCTGCGCATCGAGGGCGTCGACGACGATCCCCGAATCCGTGATGCAGAGCGCGGCCGGGCGATCCGGTGGGCATGTGCCCGCCGTGAGATCGATCGTCTGTGGAGCGTCGTGGCCCCGGAACGCGGAGGAGAATGTGACGAGCGCCGGTCCCGGGCTCGCAGCGGCGAGCGCCGTACGGAGAGCATCCTCGGTCGCGGCCTCGACGACCTCCGTCCGCGGGTAGATCGTCCAGACGAGGACGTTGGGCACCATGCCGCCGGCGACGAACACGTCTCGCCGATGCTGGATCTGCTGGCTCGTCCCGGTCACCGTCGCGCTCAGGTGGTTCACCCACGCCCCGGGACGGAGTCCGGAGACGGTACCGCACAGAGCGAGGCCGCTGCCGACGCAGGTGAGCGGCATCGAGTAGACGGTCTGGCCGGCTCCGGCGCACGTCGCCGTCTCGTCGACGAGCTCGCCCGAGACCGTCATGGCGACGCTCGCATCGGCGCTCAGGTTCTCGACGAGGACGCTCACGGCCGCCCCCGTCGCGGGACACGAGGGCTGCGCGAGGACGTCGCCGGCGCGTGTCAGGATGAGCGCCGCCAGGACGCCGGGCAGACGCCACCTGCGAGGCACGGAAGGGGGTAGCAACTGCCATACCGAAGGGGCGTCCCCGCGGCCGCGCCCGGCCCGGTCGGGCCGCCCCCGCGGGCGTGTCGCCCTGCCAGAACGTGGCGCGCGCGCAAGGTCCGACTACAAAACCCCCGCCGAATGGCGTAGAAGGCCGCGCCTTCGTGAGAGAGCCCTACCTCGGCCTCGGCCTCCTCTGCGTCGCGCTCGCCGCGGCCGCCAACGTCCTCGGCGGGGCCGTCGTCACGCTCCGTCGCTGGGACGACCGGCTCCTCCGCTATGCGGTCGCGCTCAGCGCCGGGTTCATGCTCGCCGCCGTCCTCCTCCGGATGGTGCCCGAGAGCGCGCGTCTCACGCCGCTCGCGCCGGTGCTCGTCCTCGCCGGCTATCTCCTGATCCACCTCTTCGAGCACACCGTCGCGCCGCACTTCCACTTCGGCGAGGAGACCCATCCCGAGCAGATGGGCGGACACGCCGGCGCCTCGGCGCTCCTCGGGCTCCTCGTCCACAGCTTCTTCGACGGCATCTCGATCGGCTCCGGCTTCATGATCAGCCGCGCGCTCGGGCTGATCCTCTTCGCCGCGATCGTGCTCCACAAGGCGCCCGAGGGATTCGCGATCGCGACCGTCGTACTCGCCACGCGAGGGACGCGGCGTCAGGCGCTCGTCGCCGCGGGCGCGGTCGGCGCGGCGACGCTCGTCGGCGGCCTCTCGGTCTTCGGGGTGGAGGCGCTCGTCGGGCCCGCCCTCGCGCTCTCCGCCGGCGTCACGCTGTACGTCGCCGCCTCGGACCTCGTCCCCGAGGTCAACAAGGAGCACGGGACCGCGATGGCGCTCACGGTCTTCGCGGGCGTCGTGCTCTACTGCGTGACCGAGCGGCTCCTCGAGAGCGCCGGAGTCTGACGACGCATGCGGCGCCACGAGTTCACCGTCGACCTGCCCCACTCGGCGAGGCGACTCTGGGCCCTCTTCCAGCGCTACGACCTGTGGAAGGAGTACGCGCCGGGCGTCCTCGACGTCGAGATCGTCCACTCGGGCGACGCGCACGGCAACGGGCTCCTCCGGCGCGTCGTCTACCCGCTCCCGCTCGGGATGCAGGGCGAGTCATTCGAGCTCGTGACCAACGTCCGCGAGAACGAGGGCTACGACTACCTCATGCTGCGCACCGGCCTCTCCGGCTCGATGTCGCTCGAGCCCCTCGGCCCGAACCGCACGCGCCTCCGCTTCCGGGAGACGTTCCACATGCCGCGCCGCTGGCTCCGCTGGCT
>CAZLYE010000597.1:0-10115 GCA_964562865.1 uncultured Binatia bacterium (SeqCode)
TCGGCGACGAAGCGGTCCATCTCCGCGCGGCGCGTCTCGTCGTCCGGCGCGCGCAGGATCGACGAGGGGTGGACCGTCGCGGTGACGACGGGCGCGAGCGGCGACGCGACCGTCTCGCCGCGCTGGCGGCTCACGCGGAAGTCGCGGCCGATCACCGCCTGCGCGGCGGTTGCGCCGAGGCAGACGATCACGCGCGGCCGCACGGCCGCGATCTCCGCGTCGAGCCACGGCCGGCAGGCCGCGATCTCGCGCGAGGTCGGCTTCTGGTGGATGCGACGCTTCCCGCGCGCCACCCATTTGAAGTGCTTGACCACGTTCGTCACGTAGACCCGGCGACGGTCGATGCCGGCCGCCTCGAGCGCGCGGTCGAGGAGCTTCCCCGCCGGGCCGACGAACGGCCGTCCCGCGAGATCCTCGTCGTTCCCGGGTTGCTCGCCGACGAGGAGCAGCGTGGCGTGCGCGGCGCCCCCGCCGAAAACGGTCTGAGTGGCCCCCCTCCAGAGGTCGCACGCCGTACAGCCGGCGGCCGCCTCGCGGAGGTTCGCGAGCGTCGGGTGTCCGGCGGGGAGCGTCCCGGGACGTGAGGACGGTGGGTGTCTGCCGTTCGTCGGCACTGATTCTGGCGAAATTCGGGGGACGCACGCCACCCCCGGGGCCGGCTGCGGATTTGGGTAGAACGCCGGCATCTGCTAGAGCTGCGGACCCATGGCTATGGCGAAGCGGTTGCTTCCGATTGTTCTTGTCGCGGCCGTCGTCGGCGTGGCGGTGTACGTCGCGAGCCTGCACTCCCAGCTCGCGGCGCTCCGGCAAGGGGCCGACGACAAGAAGACGGCTCCCGCCGCTCCGGCGACGCCGGCGGTCCCGCGGACGCTCAGCGATGAGCAGAAGCAGGCGATGCTCGGGGTGCTCCGCTCGGAGAGCGGTCAGGCGCGGAAGATATGGTTCCAGGTCGAGCTGGGTAAGTCGGAGCCGGTCGCCTACCAGAAGGCGCTCGAGCAGGTGTTCCGCGAGGCGGGCTGGGACGTGGACTCGAAGGGTGCGGCGGGGATGACGTTCAAGCCCGGGATCTACATGCTCGTCGGCGACGAGGAGTGGCCCGCGGACGCCACCTCGGCCTATCAGGCGTTCCAGATGGCCGGGATCGATGTGAAGGCCGGGAGCGGCTACCGCGACTACTACGAGCAGCAGAAGAAGGAGAAGCCGGGCTGGCAGGGGCCGAAGCTGGCCGCCGACCAGGCCTTCGTGGTGCTGATCGGGGCGAACCCCGGAACCTGAGGACCGGACGAGTGCCTCGCCACCGGTGAGACACCGCATCCGATCCGATCGTCCGGCCGCGAGCTGCGCGCTCGAGCCGGGTGATCTCGGCGAGCCTGGTCTTTCCCGTAGGGGGCGGTGATACTGGAAGCGGCCGCAGGCATGCCGTTCTGTCACATCAGTCTCGTCGTTCCCTGCTACAACGAGGCCGAGACCGTCGACGCCTTCTACCGACGCGCTGCGGACCTCGCGGCCTCGCTCCCCGGGCGCGAGTTCGAGCTGCTCTTCGTGGACGACGGGTCCACCGACACGACGGCCGCGAAGCTCGACGCGCTCGCCAGCGCCGATCCGCGCGTGCACGTGCTCCACCTCGCGCAGAACCGGGGTCACCAGATCGCCCTGGCCGCCGGTCTCGACTTCGCGAGCGGCGATCTGATCGTCACCATCGACGCCGATCTGCAGGACCCTCCCGAGGTGGTGTGCGAGATGCTGGCCACGATCGAGGCGGGGCACGACGTCGTCCACGCACAGCGCCGGCGACGCCCCGGCGAGGGCTGGTTCAAGCGCACGACGGCGATGCTCTTCTATCGGATCATGCGCCGCATCTCGGGGGTGGCGATCATTCCCGACTGCGGTGACTACCGCGCCTTCACGCGTCCCGTCCTCGAGGCGGCCCGCGCATTTCGCACCCCGCACCGCTTCCTGCGCGGTACCTTCGTCGAGCTGGGATTCCGGCAGGCCATCGTTCCGTACGACCGCGACCGGCGCCACGCCGGGACGACGAAGTATCCGCTGCGCAAGATGGTGCGCCTCGCGATCGACGCGGCACTCGGCTTCTCCGCGGCGCCGATCCGCATGCTCACCTGGCTGGCGGTCGGGCTCTGGGTGCTGAGCCTCGGCTATCTCGGCAAGGCCCTCTACGAGCGGTTCGTCCTGCACATCACCGTCCCCGGCTGGACGTCGGTCATCGTCATGCTCACCTTCTTCACCGGTCTCATCCTCCTCAGCATGGCCGTGATCGGCTCGTACGTGGGGCGCATCTTCCAGCAGGCGCAGCAGGCACCGCTCTACTGGCTGCGCGACGCGCGCAACGTCGACCTCGATGCCGTGTCCGCGCGTGCAACCGGTCTGCGCGAGGTGCAGCTCTCGCGGCGGATCCTCGAGGCCCGCAATGGCGGCTGACGACCGGGTGGCACGCGAGCGCGTGTTCCACGACGCCCGCGCCGCGTTGATTCACGTCGACCGCGTGGACGTCGCGGCGAGCTTCGAACGGTCCACCGACCCCGAGAACCGCTTCATCCTGGCAAGACTCGGGGACGTACGTGGGCGCACGCTGCTCGACGTGGGCTGCGGCGCCGGTGAGAACAGCATCTACTTCGCGGAGCGCGGCGCGCGCTGCACCGCGGTCGATTGCTCGCCGGGCATGGTGGAAGCGGCGATGCGTCTCGCCGAGCGGCACGGCGTGGCCGTCGAAGGACGGGTCGCGGACGCGAGCGCGATGGACTTCCCCAACGGCTCCTTCGACATCGTCTACGCCGCGAACGTCCTCCACCACGTCGATCCCGAGCCGTGTCTCCGCGAGATCCACCGCGTGCTCAAGCCGGGCGGCGTGGCCGCGACGTGGGATCCGCTCCGACACAACCCGCTCATCAACGTGTACCGTCGCATGGCGACGGACGTGCGCTCGCCGGACGAGCACCCCCTGGACATCGGGATCCTCCGCTTCATCGAGGGGCTCTTCTCGCGCGTGGAATGGGACACGTTCTGGCTGACGACGCTCTGGATCTTCGTGCGCTTCTACCTGATCGAGCGGGTCCACCCGAACGCGGAGCCCTACTGGAAGAAGATCATCACCGACGAGCCCCGCCTGCGTCCGACCTACGAGCGTCTCGAGCGGGTCGACCAATGGCTCAAGCGTTGGCCGCCGCTCAAGCGCTTCGCCTGGAACCTGGCCGTCGTCGCGTGGAAGTGAGCCGGGCCCGATCCCGAGTCAACGCCGCTGGGCACCGACCAGACGCTCCGCGAGCGCCATGTCGCGCGCGGCGTCCGAGGCGCGGCCCATCGCCTCGTAGGTGATGGCGCGCTCCTCGTAGGCCGGAGCGAAGCCGGGCGCTCGCCGGAGCTTCTCGTTGCAGGCCGCGAGGGCGGCCTCGGCCCCCTGGGCGTTGCGCAGCGCCTCCACGTAGCGGTGGAAGGGATAGTCGGCCCCCGGCCGGATCTCGGCTGCGCGCCGGTAGTAGGGAACGGCCGACGCCCAGTCGCTGCGGTAGCGGTAGTGGTTCCCGAGATTGAAGTTGCCGAGGAAGCCGTCCGGGTCGCGGTCGCGCACCTCCATCCAGAAGGAGAGGTTGGTGCGCCAGTGCGTCGCCTCCGCGTAAGTCGCGGCAGTACACGCGACCACGATCAGCACCCCGACCGCCGCGGCGGTCCGTCGCACCATCAGTCCCGAAGGAAGCCGCGCGAGCAGCTGCTCCGCGCCCGTCGCGAGTGCCAGTCCCCCTCCGATGCAGGGGAGGTAGAAGAAGTGATCCGCCACCATGCTGTACGTCTCGTAGGTGAACGACACGAGGCCGAGGACCGGCAGCAGAGACGCGAAGAAGTGGAGGATGCCCCACTGCGCGAGCGCCGGGATGTGTCGCCACGCCGCCACGAGCGCCAGGACGATGAGAAGCGATCCGACGGCAGGCATCCTCCACGACGGGTCGCCCAGGACTGGGTGCCACTCCGGATACACGGGCGAGAGCCGCACCGGCGCGAGGAACGTGTGCAGGTAGAACCAGACGGCGTTCCCCGCGATCAATAGCCGCTCGCCGAGCGGGAAGGCCGGCGTGTGCGGCAGCTGGTCGAAGTAGATCGTCAGCATCCCGGCCGGGATGCACAGCGCGACCATCGGCGTCACGCGCGCGGCGACGCCCAGGGCGGCCCGGCGGAGCGGGACGTCCGCCCGGCGCAGGAGCAGCCATTCCGCGAGCACGACGGAGATCGGGAAGGTGACGGTCTGCGTCTTGCTCAGCAGGGCGGCGACGAAGCTCGCGAGACAGCCGGCGTACGCCCCCCATCCGCCGGTCCGCCGATGCCGCAGGTACAGGAGGAACGCGACGAGATAGAAGAGCCCGGAGAGCGTGTTCTTCTGCTCGGAGATCCACGCGACCGACGCGACCTGCACCGGATGCACGGCGAAGATCGCGGCAGTCCCCGCGGCAACCCAGCCCGTGGCCCCGAGTCGGTGCGCGAGGAGCAGCACCAGGACGACGTTGGCGAGGTGCAGGGCGAGCGTCGTCGCGTGGTAGGCGGCTGCATCGAGCCGCCACGCGCGGTACTCGACCCAGTACGAGCTGAAGAGGATCGGGTAGTACTGAGGCGCCTCGCGGGAGACGGGATTCCAGATCTTCTCGAGGCCGGCCGTGTCCAGCAGGAGGGGATTCTCCTCGACGTAGAACTGGTCGTCCCACTTGATGAACTCGCCGCGGAACGTCGGCGCGAACGCGACCACGGTGACGACGAGGAGCAGCGCCGCCCAGACGGGCATCGAGATCGATGCGGCGGCCTTCTCGACCACCGGCGCCGCCGACGCGCCGGTCCTGCGCTGCGCTCCCACCGGGGCAAGTCACATACTCCCTGCCCCCGTTCCGCGCCAACGTCGCCGATCCACGTCCGGCGGCCGCCCGGCCTGCCGGATGTCGGGCTGGAACGGCGCTAGGCGGCGCCCGTCTCGACGGGCAGCCCCGCGTCGCGCCATCCGGGGACGACGACCCGACCACCGAGGTCGCGCTCGCCGCCGAAGCCGCCGCGCACGTTCGTCACGGCGGTGTAGCCGGCCTGGACGAGGAGCTCGCAGGCGCGCAGCGACCGCACGCCGCTCTGGCAGCCGACCAGGAGCTTCGCCGTCCGGGGGATCGTCCGCTCGACGGTCGTGACGAAGTCAGGGTTCGGCGCCGGCTGGCGCGTCGCCGCATCGAAGAGGACGACCGGGACGTTCCGGGCGCCCGCCGGATGCCCCGCCTCGAACTCCGGCGCCGTGCGCACGTCGAGGTAGACGGCGCCCGGCTCGCGCTGGAGCGTCTCGTGCGCCTCCGCGGGGGTGGTGTGCGCGATGTCCATGAGCGAGAGCTACCACGAGTCCGCCGGGGCCGGCGAGACGGGTGGGTTGCCGCGCGGCGAGGGCGCGACGTATAGCGTCGTCCATGGCCATCACCGTCGCGTGGGAGGATCGCGTCGCGTCGATCGGCGGCGAGGCGCGCGGCGAGGACCTCTGGGTCGCCGGTCCGGAGCTCGCGCGCACGCTCGGCTGGGAGCTGAAGCCCGAGGGGCTCTGCCGGGGCCCGCTCTGCGTCCCGGTGCCGCCCGCACGCCGCTCGGAGGTCGTCCGCGCCGACGGCACCGTGAACCTGGCGGCGCTCGCGCGGCTCCGCGGGCAGGCCGTCGCCCACGACGACGAGCGGAGCACCTGGGCCTTCGGCGCGAGCAGCGACGTGCGGGGCGGCACGGCCCGGTCGCTCCAGGCGCCCGACTTCACACTCCCCGACCTCGACGGCCGCCCGCACAGCCTCTCCGAGGCGCGCGGCAAGAAGGTGGTGCTCGCATCCTGGGCCTCCTGGTGAGGCTGCCGCATGGACCTGCCGGTCTGGCAGGCACTGTACGAGGATCTCGGGCCGCGTGACTTCACGATCATCACCGTCGCCATGGACACCGGCGGGGCGGACGACGTCCGCCAGTGGATCGAGCCGGCCCAGCCGACCCACCCGAGCCTGATCGACACCCGGCACCTGGTCGCCGAGCTGTACGACTGGGTGAACGTCCCGTCGGTCGCGTGGATCGACGAGGAGGGCCGCATCGTCCGCCCGAACGACCCGGCGTTCGCCGGCGAGTACTTCCGCGGCATGATGGAGCCCGGCTTCGACTTCCAGGCGATGATGGCCGAACACGCGCGGAACCGGGTCCGCTATCTCGACGCCGTGCGCGACTGGGTGGCGAACGGAACGCGGAGCCGCTGGGCGCTCCCGCCCGACGAGGTGCGCGCGCGCCTCGCGCCGCCGAACGCGGACTACGCGCTCGCGGCGGCGTACTTCCGCCTCGGGACGCTCCTCCACGAGCAGGGGAGGATCGAGGCGGCGCAGGCCGCGTTCGCGGCGTCGAAGAAGCTCCGGCCTGATAGCTGGAACGTCAAGCGGCAGGCGTGGCATCTCGAGGAGCCGGGCAAGTCGGGCGGACCGGAGTTCTGGGCCGAGGTGAAGGCGCTCGGCGACCGTCCGTACTATCCGCGCCGCGAGCTCTGATCCGCACCGACTTGACAGCGGGCACGCCGCCACGTAGCTAGAGCTCTCGAAGCCTCAGCGCCTTTTAACTTGACCCAGCGAGGTCAGGAAAGGTTCGGATGACGTTCGCCACCGCTAGAGGATCGACAGACGCCTCCCGGCACAGCCGAGGAGGCGTTTTTGCGTCGGCGCAGGGGCTTCGCGCGTGACCCGCAACGGCGCGCGGCAGGTGATGGACGCGCTCGCGATCCAGCGCGCGCTCGTCCGGATCGCGCACGAGATCCTCGAGCGCAACAAGGGGACGGAGCAGCTGGCGCTGGTCGGCATCCGCTCCCGGGGCGTCTACCTCGCCGAGCGCATCCGCCGGAAGGTGCAGGAGATCGAGGGCGGCGCGCTCCCGCCCTTCGGCGTCGTCGACATCACGCTCTACCGGGACGACCTCGACCGCGGCGTCGAGAACCCGGTCGTCAAGGGGACGGACATCCCGTTCGCGGTGGAGGGCCGGCGCATCCTCCTCGTCGACGACGTCCTCTTCACCGGCCGAACCGTGCGCGCCGCCATGGACGCGCTCGTCGACTTCGGCCGCCCGCAGTCGATCCAGCTCGCGGTCCTCGTCGATCGGGGTCACCGGGAGCTGCCGATCCGGGCGGACTACGTCGGAAAGAACCTGCCCACCTCGCTCCGCGAGCAGGTGCAGGTCCGCCTCGCGGAGGCGGACGGGCAGGACGAGGTGCTGATCGAGGTCGTGGGTCAGGGTCGATGATGAGGGAGGAGGCGCGATGACCTTCACGCAGCGTCACCTGCTCGGGCTCGAGGGCATTCCGGCGGACGAGATCGGCGGCATCCTCGACACCGCCGAGTCGTTCAAGGAGATCTCGGAGCGCGACATCAAGAAGGTGCCGACGCTCCGCGGGAAGACGGTCATCAACCTCTTCTACGAATCGAGCACGCGGACGCGCACCTCGTTCGAGATCGCCGCCAAGCGGCTCTCCGCCGACACGATCAACATCAGCGCGTCGACGTCGAGCACGACCAAGGGCGAGACCCTCGCCGACACGGCGCGGAACCTCGAGGCGATGCGGCCGGACGCGATCGTCGTCCGCCACCCGTCGTCGGGCGCGTGCCACCTCCTCGCGCGCCACGTCTCGTGCCCGATCCTCAACGCGGGCGACGGCTGCCACGAGCACCCGACGCAGGCGCTCCTCGACCTGCTGACCATCCGCGAGCGCCGCGGAACGATCACCGGGCTCACGGTCGCGATCGTGGGCGACGTGCTGCACAGCCGGGTCGCGCGCTCGAACCTGTTCGCGCTCCGGACGCTCGGCGCGACCGTCCGCCTGGTCGGCCCTCCGACGCTCCTCCCGCGCGAGCTCTCCGCGTTCGGTGCCGAGCTGCACACGAACCTCGCCGACGGCGTGCGCGACGCCGACGTCGTCATGATGCTCCGCATCCAGCGCGAGCGGCAGGGCGCCAACTTCTTCCCGACGCTCGACGAGTACTCGCAGTACTTCTGCCTGACCGAGGATGCGGTGCGGCTCGCGAAGCCGCAGGTGATCATCCTCCATCCCGGCCCGGTGAACCGCGGCCTCGAGATCGCGAGCGCGGTTGCCGACGGACCGTACTCCGTCATCATGGACCAGGTGACCAACGGCGTCGCCGTCCGGATGGCGCTCCTCTACCTGCTGATCGCGCGGAGCAAGGCAGGGGACGCGACGATCGAGGCCGAACCGGCGCTCGAGCCCGCCCGGCGGCGGACCGGGGGCCGCGGGTGAGCGGGCAGCGCTTCGTCATCACGGGCGGCACGGTCGTCGATCCGGTCGCAGGTACCGCGGCGTTGGGCGACGTGGCGGTCGAAGACGGCAGGCTGGTCGGCGTGCTGCGCCCCGGGACCGGGAGCGCCGAAGCCGCGACAGTATGGTCCGCCGAAGGCGCGACCAGTATGGACGCGCGCGGGCTGCTGGTGCTTCCCGGGCTCGTCGACATGCACGTCCACCTCCGCGAGCCGGGCTTCGAGTACAAGGAGACGATCCAGACCGGCGTCGCGGCGGCGCTCGCGGGCGGCTTCACCTCCGTCGCGTGCATGGCCAACACCGAGCCGCCGAACGACAGCGCGGCCGTCACGCAGTACATCCTCGACCGGGCGCGGGTCGCGCAGGGCGCGCGGGTCCACCCGATCGGCGCGCTCTCGATCGGGCTCCGCGGCGTGCATCTCGCCGAGATCGGCGAGATGCACCGGGCCGGGATCGTCGCGATCTCGGACGACGGCCGCGCCGTGATGGACGCCGGCCTCATGCGACGCGCCCTCGAGTACAGCCGCATGTTCGGTCTGCCGGTCATCGTGCACGAGGAGGACTGCAGCCTCGCCGACGGCGGCTCGATGAACGAGGGTGTCACCGCGCTCCGCCTGGGTCTCCGCGGGATACCCGCGGCCGCGGAGGACGTGATGATCGCGCGCGACGTCGCGCTCGTACGGCTGACGGGCGGCCGGCTCCACGTCGCGCACGTGAGCACGGCGAGCGCCGTGGCACTCCTCCGGGCGGCCAAGTCCGAGGGTCTCGCGGTGACGGCCGAGGTCACGCCGCACCATCTCTTCCTCACCGAGGAGGCGGTCGCGGGGTACGGCACGAACGCCAAGATGGCGCCGCCGCTCCGGACGCGGGCGGACGTCGACGCGCTCCGGGCCGCCCTCGCCGACGGCACGATCGACGCGATCGCGACCGACCATGCGCCCCACCATCACGACGAGAAGGACGTCGAGTTCGAGCGCGCGGCGAACGGCGTGGTCGGCCTCGAGACGGCGCTGCCGCTCGCGCTCCGCCTCGTCGCCGAGAAGGTCCTCGACCTGCCGGCGCTCGTCGCGCGGATGACGGTCGGGCCCGCGCGCATCCTCGGGCTCGCCGCCGGCACGCTCGCGCCCGGCGCCCCGGCCGATCTGACGATCGTCGACCCCGAGCGCCGCTGGCGCGTCGACCCGCGCGCGTTCCGCTCGAAGAGCCGCAACACGCCCTTCGACGGCTGGGAGATGACGGGGCGCGCGGTCGCGGTGCTGGTCGGCGGCCGGCTCGTCCACGACGAGCGCCCCGCGGCCACGCCCGCCCTCCGGAGCGCGTCATGAAGGAGGCGCTCCTCGCCCTCGCCGACGGCACGGTGTTCCGCGGCCGCGCCTTCGGCGCCGCCGGGGAGGCCGTCGGCGAGCTCGTCTTCAACACGAGCATGACGGGCTACCAGGAGATCCTGACCGACCCGTCGTACGAGGGGCAGCTGGTCGCGATGACGTACCCCGAGATCGGGAACGTCGGGGTGAACCGCGAGGACGTCGAGTCGCGCCGCCCGTACGTGCGCGGCTTCGTCGTGCGCGAGTACCGCGAGGCGCCGTCCTCCTGGCGCGCGGAGGAGAGCCTCGGCGCGTACCTCGCCCGTCACGGCATCCCGGCGATCGAAGGCATCGACACGCGCGCGCTGGTCCGCCACCTCCGCGACCACGGCTCGCAGGAGGCGGTGCTGTCGAGCGTCGACCTCGACGCCGACCGGCTCGTGAAGAAGGCGAAGGCGTCGCCCGGGCTCGTCGGCCGGGACCTCGTGCGCGAGGTGACCTGCGCCGAGGCG
>CAZLYE010000598.1:0-3408 GCA_964562865.1 uncultured Binatia bacterium (SeqCode)
CGTCTTCCTCGGCCTCCGCGACCGCGCCGGGCTCGACGCGATCATCGCCGCGCAACAGGATCCGCACGCGGCGCGCCACGGGCAGTGGCTCGACGCGACCGAGATCGCCGACCGCTTCGGCGCGCGTCCGGCGGAGTACGAGCGGGTCCGACGCTGGTTCACGGACCACGGCTTCGACGTGGTCCGGGACTCGCCCTTCCGCATCTCGGTCGTGGTCGCCGGGACGGCGGCCCAGGTCGAGACGGCGCTCGCCACGCCGATCGGGCTCTTCCGCGAGGACGGCAAGGTCTACCACGGCCCCGTCGACGATCCCGCGCTGCCCGAGAGCCTGGCGGCGTCCGTTCGCGGCATCGTCGGGCTCGATGACCTGCCGAAGTTCCGCCCCCTCGTCCAGCTCGGCAACGGTGACACGGCGCTCGCGCCGGCCGACTTCGCCGTCGCGTACGGGGTCGACGCCCTCCAGACGGCGGGCGTCACGGGCGCCGGGCGCTCGGTCGCCGTGGTCGCGCGCAGCAATTTCTCCGACAGCGACGTGGCGGAGTTCTCCCAGCGCTTTCTCGCGCCGCAGCAGCTCACGCCCCACCGGGTGTTCGCGGGCGCGGACCCCGGCATCCTGCCCGACGAGGGCGAGCGCATCGAGGTCCTCCTCGACACGCAGTGGGCCGGCGCGCTCGCCCCGGCCGCGACGCTGAACATCGTCATCGGGACGCAGCAGGGGAACATTCCCGAGGCGCTCGAGACCGCGATCATCACGCGCTCGCTCGGCGACGTCGTGTCGGTGAGCTTCGGCTTCTGCGAGCAGCAGGCACCCGTCGTCCAGACCCAGTTGTTCGACGCGCTCTACGCGGTCGCCAACGCCCAGGGACAGACCGTGGTCGTCGCCTCCGGCGACAGCGGATCGATGGACTGCCTGCCGAGCAACCAGTCGCTCGCGGTGAGCGGGCTCGCCTCGTCGCCCCACGCGGTCGCCGTCGGCGGGACGAGCTTCCTTCTCGCGGCGAACGGGAGCGTTCCGGCCACCGTCGTCGACACCGTCTGGAACGACGCCTTCGGTGCGGGCGGCGCCGGGCGGAGCATCGTCTTCGCAATGCCGACCTACCAGACGGGCGCCGGGCTCGTGTCGCTCTCGGCGTCGCGCGTGCTCCCGGACGTCGCCCTCGCCGCGAGCCCGCAGGACCCGGGCTACGTGATCATCGAGGACGGCGCGGAGCGCGTCGTCGGCGGGACGAGCGCCGGGACGCCGGTGTTCGCGGGCATCCTCGCGCTCGTGAACCAGCAGCTCGCGCAGAGCGCGGGCGTGACCGGAGGGCTCGGGCAGCTCCTGCCGCAGCTCTACCGGCTCGGCAACGAGCAGGTGCGCGGCCTCCGCACGCCGGTCTTCCGCGACGTCACCGCCGGGACCAATGGGACGTTCGCGGCCGGCCCGGGCTTCGACATCGCGAGCGGGTGGGGCGCGCCGCTCGCCGGCCCGCTCGCCGGAGCGCTCCAGGGTCCGGGGCGCTGCCAACCCGAGCTCCTCTGCCTCGTGCCGAGCGACCGGAGCACGACCGGCTGTGCCGGCGAGTGGCTGGTCGACCAGGACCTCTTCGACGTGCGGCGGAACGGGCTCCCGGCCCCACACCAGACCTGCCGCGACGGCGACCCGCAGTGCGACGCCGACGGGGTCGCCGACGGCCGCTGCACCATCAACGTCGCGCTCTGCCTCAACGTCTTCGACTTCCGGCCCGGGCTCCTCGTCCGGAGCGGGCCGCGAAAGGGCCTGCCGCGCTGCAAGCCGGGCAAGGTGCGGCACGTGCGCCTCGTCTCGCCGCGGCGCGGGAGAGATCCCGTGGATGCCGCCGACGCCGGGGTGCTCGGCGCCGCGCTCCGCGGGCTCCCGGCCCTCCCGACGGCCCTCAGCGGGTCGTGCACGGCGACGGTGCCGGTCACCGTGCCGGTGGACGGCCACCTGACGCTCCGGGCCCGCGTCGACGACACGCGCCGTCCGGTGCTGCCCCGCGTGACGCTCCACTGCGTCGGCGGCTGAGCGATGCCCCATCGCGCGGGATACGTCGCCATCGTCGGGCGCCCGAACGTGGGCAAATCGACGCTCCTGAACGCGCTCGTCGGCGCGAAGGTCGCGATCGTCACGCCGAAGCCGCAGACGACGCGCAACCGGATCGCCGGCATCCGCACGCTCCCGGAGGCCCAGGCCGTCTTCCTCGACACGCCCGGGATCCACGAGCCGCGCTCGCTCCTGAACCGGCGCATGGTCGACGTCGCCCAGCAGGCGCTCGGCGACGCGGACGTCGTGCTGCTCGTCGTCGACGCGTCGGCCGGCGTCACGCCGGGGGACCGCGAGCTCGCCGCGAGCGTCGCGGCGCTCCGCACGACACCCGTCGTCGCCCTCACCAAGCGCGATCGCGTGTCCCCGCCCGCGCTCCTGCCGCTCATGGCGACGCTCGGGACGCTTCTCCCGGGGCGCGAGATCGTCCCGGTGAGCGCACGGACCGGCGAGAACGTCTCCGCGCTCCTCGACGTCGTCGTGGGGGCGCTGCCCGAGGGCCCACGTCTCTACCCCGAGGACGAGTACACGGCCGAGACGGAGCGCTTCCTCGTGCAGGAGCTGGTCCGCGAGCAGCTCTTCCTCCAGACCGACGAGGAGATCCCGTACGGCACGGCGGTCGTGGTGGAGGAGTTCACCGAGAAGCCCGATCGGAACGTGCTCGTCGTCCGCGCGACCATCCTCCTCGACCGGCCGGGCCACAAGGCGATCGTGATCGGCAAGGGCGGCGAGCGGCTCCGCGAGATCGGGCGGCAGGGTCGGCTCGAGCTCGAGGCGCTCTTCGGGGTGAAGGTCTTCCTCGAGCTCTTCGTCCGGGTCGAGCCGGGCTGGGCGCGGAACCCGCGACGCCTGAAGGAGCTCGGCCTCTGACGCCTGCCGCGCCGGAGACGCGTCCCGGGACGCCGGCGCTCCCGATCGTCGCGATCGTCGGGCGCCCGAACGTCGGCAAGTCGACGCTCTTCAACCGCGTCGTCCGTGCGCGGCGGGCGATCGTCGACGACGCGCCGGGCGTCACGCGGGACCGGGTGGTCGCGCCGGCCTCGCACGCCGGGCGCGCCTTCCTCTGCGTCGACACGGGTGGCTTCGCCGCCGACCCGCCGCGGGACGCGACCGCGATGGCCGCCCGCGTCCGCGAGCAGACGCTCACGGCGGTGGCCGAGGCCGACTGCGTGGTGTGCGTATTCGACGGCGCGGCGGGCCTCTCGCCCGAGGACCGCGAGACGGTGCGGCTACTGCGCCGGAGCGGGAAGCGCGTCGTCTGGGTCGTGAACAAGATCGACACGCCGGGGCGCGAGCCGCTGCTCGCGGAGTTCTACGCGGCGGGCGTCGAACCGTTGCTGCCGGTCTCGGCCGCCCACGGGCGG
>CAZLYE010000599.1:0-5121 GCA_964562865.1 uncultured Binatia bacterium (SeqCode)
CCGCACGACCGACGCCGGCGACGAGCGCGACGAGCAGGAGGGCCGCGCTCCGCCCAGAGGACGAGTCTTCGCGCCCGCGACGGACGGGATGGGTGGCGCCCCCTCCGACTGGCGAGGTGGTACCCTGCCAAGCCCGGCTCACCTGACTTCCGTCATCGATGGGGCATGCGCTTCGCCGAACCGGTCCTGATCAGCCATGCCACGCGTCCCGCCAGTGTGGGGGGTCGGGTAGGTTCGGTTCGTTCTCCCAGATCGTCCAGCCCTGCTCCCGAAACCACGCTTCCGAAGCATGAAACATCCCACTGGGATGCTGTGACCATCCGAGCTCGTCTGGGAAGGGATCATCGAGGCACATGCTGACGAAGATGCCGACGCGAGCGAGCCTCTCTGAAAGCGCCGAAAGCACGGCGGGCCGGTCGCGTTCGGCGAACGTCTGAACGGTCAGGCGTTCGATGACCACATCGAACGGACCCGGACAGATGCTCGCGTCCAGCAGGTCGCCGACGACGAACTGAGCGCGTCCTCCAGGTCGGTGCAGCAGCGGGGCGCACATGCCGAAGGCCGTTTCGTCGCCGCGATAGGCATCTGCGAAGCGAGTTGCGACAGGCGAGATGTCCAGGGCGGTCACGTCGAATCCCGCGCGAGCGAGATCCCGCGGCTCCCGTAAGGCCCCATTGCCGGCACACAGAACGGTGCGCAGGCCGTACTCGTTCATGAGGCAGACCAGCATGTCGTCGTGGTTCGCGACGTTGGAGAGCCAGGGCCAGAACCTGCAGCAGGGCCCCGGCGTCCCCGGGGTCACCAGGACGTCTCCCTTGAGACGATTCTCCCACCACCCGTCCCACCACGCGGCGTCCCTACGGCTCATCGGGTTCTCACCTCCCGCGGGTGGCAGACATCGATCCGTCTCGACTGCCGAACCGCGGTACCACCTCTAGCGGGTCATCATGCCCGCCGGCGTTTCCGGAGATCGCTGCGACTTCCCCGGGACGCCATTCGGGCACATGAGGTCGGCTTTGACGGTCACCTTCACCTCGGACGACGTCTCGTTCCGCGTGACCTGCGGCTCTCCGATCCGGTACGCCTGCCCCGGGCAGAGACGCTCGGCGGTGCGACGCAGATCGCCGAGCGCGTCCTGCACGTCGTCGGCCTCGGCGACGAGGGTGACGCTGCCTCGCGCGCAGCTCACGCCCGCGAGGGCGACCAGGACCAGCCACCGCCATCGTCGCATGTCGGTGCTGGCCTAGCACGCCCCCGGCACGTCGCACAGTCCGCGCGCGAAGGGTGATCAGTCCCCGTATTTCACCGAGCATCCGTACGGGGCCGTCGTCGTCACGCTCACCGGCTTCCCTGACTTCGTCTCCTGGAAGGCCCCGAGGACGTAGTTCTTGGCTCCGCTCACGTCGGCCGGGTCGGTCGACGGCTTGTCGTCGATCGCTCCGCCATAGACCAGCAACCCCTTCTGGTCGATGAGGAACATGTGCGGAGTCGTCTTCGCGCCGTAGAGGCGACCGACCTTACCGTCGGGATCGAGGAGGACGGCGGTGGGGGAGGCCTGCTGCGCCTTCAGGTATGCGTCCTCCTCCGCCGGCGTCACGAAGCCCTGCTTCCCGGGCGCGGAGGAGATCACCGTCAGCCAGACGACGCCCTGGCCGGTCAGCTCCTTCTGCAGGCGTTGCATGTTGCCGCTGCCGTAGTGCTTCTTCACGAACGGGCAGCCCTGGTTGTGCCACTCGAGCACGACCATCTTCCCCTTGAACTCCGACAGCCGGCGCTCGTGACCCTGCGTGTCGGTCGCGGTGAAGTCGGGTGCCTGCGCGCCGACCCGTGCAACCTCCGCCCTGGCCAGCGACGGAGCGGCGGCGACGAACGCCACCAGGAGAAGACTCTTCCACCTGCTCATGTACGACTCCTCGTCTCGAGCTCCTCGAGCTCGGTCAACACCGCGCTGCTGGTCAGAATCTGCGGAAGGATCCGCGGTGGCTCCCCCCTCCTTCCGCTGTAGAGCACGTAGAGCGGGACCCCGTCCCGCCCGAATTCCTGCAGGGCGCGCGTGATGTCGGGGTTCGGGCGCGTCCAGTCCGCGCGCACAGGGACGACGCCGATCGCCTCCATCTTCGCCCGCACCGCGGGGGTCGCGAGCGCGAGGCGCTCGTTCACCTGACACGTCACGCACCACGCCGCGGTGAAGTCGATGAACACGGGCCTTCCCGCGCGCAGCAGCTCGTCGAGCCGCTCGGCCGAGTAGGGCTCCCAGGAGAGGGCCGACACGCCGTCGCTCCGAGGCTCGCTCGCGGGCACGATCGTGACCTGCACCCCGAGCGCCGCGACGACCATCGCGACGGCGAGCGCGTTCGTCCAGCG
Organism: uncultured Binatia bacterium (SeqCode); assembly: GCA_964562865.1. GTDB lineage: Bacteria > Desulfobacterota > Binatia > DP-6 > DP-6 > CAZLYE01. Next base: position 2,365 of record CAZLYE010000599.1, read on the forward strand.
GTGGGACCAGCGTCCCGTCATCCACGCGGCGAGGCCGATCAGGAGAAGCGCCGTCAGGATGGCCGCGACGGCGCCCGATCCCGCCTGCAGGCTCACGACCCAGACGAGCCACACGACCGTCGCGAGGAGCGGGAAGGCGAGGACCTGCTTGAGCGTCTCCATCCACCGCCCGGGGCGCGGTAGGAGGGCGCCGAGCGCGGGTACGCAGGTGACGGCGACGTAGGGCAGGGCGAGCCCGAGGCCGAGGGAGGTGAACACGCCGAGCGCCACGAGCGGCGGCTGGACGAGGGCGTACCCGAGTGCCGTGCCCATGAACGGGGCGGTGCACGGCGTCGCGACGACGGTGGCGAGGGCGCCCGCGAAGAAGGCGCCGCGGTACCCACCCCCGGCGGCGAGTTTGCTTCCCACGCCCATGATGGAGCCGCCGAACGACGAGACGCCGAGCAGCGTGAGCGCCATGCCGAAGAAGAGGCTCGCGAGGAGCGCGACCACGACCGGACTCTGGAGCTGGAATCCCCAGCCGAGATTCGCGCCCCCCGCGCGGACGGCGAGCAGTCCACCCGCGAGCACCCAGAACGACACCACCACGCCGAGCGCGTACGTGAAGCCATGCAGCCGCGCCCGGCGTCGGCTCTCTCCCTGGAGACCGACGAGCCCGAGGGCCTTGATGGCCAAAACCGGGAACACGCACGGCATCAGGTTGAGGAGAAGTCCGCCGGCGAAGGCGAGGAACAACGGCTCGAACGCGATCGCCGGATGCCCGACCGTCACTGCGACGGTGTACGCGCGCTCGCCGACCGTCAGCACTCCTGCGAGCGAACGGGGGGGAGCGGTCGCCGGACGCCACGGGGTGAGCGCGAGCTGGAAGCCGCCGGGCACGAGCGTCGCGACCTGCGGCGCCGCGTGCTCGATCGTCTCGCGCCCGAACGGAAAGAACCGAACCTGCGGCGGGCGGACCTCCTGCATGCCGCGAACGACGAGCTCGATCGCGCTCGGGGTCGCAGTCGCCGTGAGCCGCCATCCTTTCGGGAGGGCGGTGGGGAGGCGCGCCCGCGTCTCCTCGAAGAGCCGCGTCGAGTCCGTCGCCGGCGGTGCCCCGGTCCCGACGGGCAGAGTGAGCGACGGCCGCGCCACGCCGGGAATGCAGCGCTCGGGGTTGCAGACGAGCCACCGGACCTCCGCCCCCACGTCCACCGTGGATGCGTTCCCCAGATCCGGCGGGACGTGCAGCCTGGTCGTGAGCAGCGTCGACCCCTCGTAGCCGAAATCCGTGAGCGGTCCCGCGTCGATGCGCTCCGGGATCGGCCACTCGAGATCGCCGGCGCTGAGGCCCGGAGGCAGCGTCCACGTGACGCGCGGCGCATCGCCCGAGTCTCCCGGGTTCCGCCAGTAGACGTGCCATCCGTCCTCCAGGACGAAGCGCACGCCGACCGACAGATCGCGACCCGGCTGGATGGAGCCGGCGTCGGCGAGGAGGCTCACCTGGACGTGGGGAGGCTCGGCCGACACTGCCGAAGCACAGGCGGGCAGCAGCGACAGGGCGAGGACCGCGAGGCCGGCTCGGACCATCTCGAGCCTCCATAAGGGACCAATCGAGGCTTCCAATCCACCCCCCTCACCGCGCGAGTGGTCCGCGTCCGCGGCGCATTCCGCTTGCCCCGCGCCCGCGCGGTGAGCGATTCTCCCCGCGCCTCGAGGGACGCCTGGATGAACCGACGCGACTTCCTTCGCTCCGCCGCCGTGCTCGGCGCCGCCTCCGCGGTCCTCGGGCCGGAGAAGATCGCGCTCGCCGGCCGTCCGCGCGGCCATCTCCACGGGGGCAGCATCCTCGACCTCGCCGCGGCCGACGCGCCGATCGACCACATCGTCATCCTGATGATGGAGAACCGGTCCTTCGACCACCACGCGGGCTGGCTCGGCGGCGACGAGGCGTACCTCGAGGCGGGGCGGAGCCGCTACGGCCGCTCGTTCCGCGTGAATGCCGATACCACGCGTACCTACGCGCGCCCGGACGGGACGCGCGTGGCGACGTATCGGCTGACGACGGCGCCGGCGCTGCTCAACCCCTACCGCGGCTGCCCCTTCTCCGATCCCGGGCACGGCTGGGATGCCGGCCGCGCGCAACGGGACGGCGGCTTTCTCGCGGCGGGGAGCGACAACGACGAGTTCGCGCTCGGCTACTACGTCGCCGACGACCTGCCGCTCTACACGGCCCTCACGCGTCGCTTCACGCTCCTCGATCGCTACCACTGCTCGCTCCTCGGCCCCACCTTTCCGAACCGGGAGTACCTCCACTCGGTGCAGGAGCGCACGGGGTACCGGCTCCCGTGAGCGTCCGCATGCGTGCGGCCCTCCTCGAGGCGCCGGGCACCCCGCTCGTCGTCCGCGACGACGTGCGCATCGCCGACCCGCGGCCGGGCCAGGTCCGCGTGCGGGTGCGACACTGCGGCGTCTGTCACTCCGACCTGTCGATCGTCGACGGGGTCTTCCCGGCGCCGATGCCGATCGTGCTCGGCCACGAGGCCGCGGGCGTCGTCGATGCGGTCGGGCCCGACATCGTGGGGCTCGCGTCCGGCGACCCGGTGGTCCTGACGCCCGTCCCGCCCTGCGGGCGCTGCTACTGGTGCGTCCGTGGCGAGCCGGGCGTCTGCGTCAACGCGGGCGCCATCGCGACCAACGCGTTCGCCGACGGCTCGACGGGCCTCTCGCGCGGCGAGGAGACCGTGTGGCGTGGGGTGGGGCTCGGCGCGTTCGCCG
>CAZLYE010000600.1:0-5211 GCA_964562865.1 uncultured Binatia bacterium (SeqCode)
GCTCGCGATTCGGCGCGTAGCCGGCGAACGGGCCCATCTGCTCCGCGATGCGCGCCGACTGCAGGTACGCCTCGCCCGTCATCAGCGCGGTGATTGCGGCGGCGTAGCTGCGGCCCTGGTCGGAGTCGTACGGCATTCCCAGCGCCATCAGCAGCGCGCCGAGGTTCGCGTAGCCGAGGCCGAGCTGGCGGTACGCGTGCGCCGTCGTCGCGATGTCGGGCGTCGGATAGCTCGAACGGTCGACGATGATGTCCTGGGCAGTGATCACGACGTCGACCGCATGACGGAACGCTTCCACGTCGAAGGTGCCACCGGGCTCGGCGAACTGCATCAGGTTGAGGCTCGCGAGATTGCAGGCGCTGTCATCGAGGTGCATGTACTCGGAACACGGGTTCGACGCGTTGATGCGGCCGGTATTCGGACACGTGTGCCAGCCGTTGATGGTGGTGTCGAACTGCATCCCGGGATCGCCGCACTGCCAGGTGGCCTCGGCGATCATGTGGAGGATGTCGCGCGCGGCCAGCGTCTCCGCCACCGCGCCGTTCGTGACGTAGCGCGTGCTCCAGAGCCGCCCCTCGAGCGCGGTCTTCATGAACTCGTCGGTCACCCGCACGGAGTTGTTGGCGTTCTGGAAGAAGATCGAGCTGTAGGCGGGGCCGTCGAGCGAGGAGTCGTACCCGGCGGCTATGAGCGCCCACGCCTTCCGCTCCTCCTCCGCCTTGCAGCGGATGAACTCGACGATGTCGGGATGGTCTGCGTTGAGCACCACCATCTTCGCAGCGCGGCGCGTCTTCCCTCCCGACTTGATCACTCCCGCCGACGCATCGGCGGCGCGCATGAACGACACCGGCCCCGAGGCCGTCCCCCCGCCCCCCAGCCGCTCCTTCGACGAGCGGAGGCGCGAGAGATTCACGCCCGAGCCCGAGCCGCCTTTGAAAATGACCCCCTCCTTGCGATACCAGTCGAGGATCGAGTCCATCGTGTCGTCGACGGACAGGATGAAGCACGCCGAGCACTGCGGCTTCGGCTCCACACCCATGTTGAACCAGACCGGGCTGTTGAACGACGCCTTCTGGTGGAGGAGGAGATGGGTCAGCTCGTCGTGGAACGCCGCGCGATCCTCGGCGGTGGCGAAGTAGCCCTGGGCGTCGCCCCACTCGCCGATCGTGTCGACGACGCGGCCGACGAGCTGCCGCACGCTGCGCTCGCGCTGCGGCGTGCCGAGCGGGCCGCGGAAGTACTTCGAGACGACGACGTTGGTCGCGAGCTGCGACCACGTCTTCGGCACCTCGACGTCGCGCTGCTCGAAGACGGTCTCGCCCGACTCACCGGAGATCACCGCCGCGCGGATCTCCCACTCGACGGTGTCGTACGGGTTCGTTCCCTTCGGGACGAACCGCCGCTTCACCTCGAGGCCACGGCGCGACATGCCGTCCCGGACCTCCCCCGCCTCCCCACGTCCCACCGGCTCGGTCGCCATGCCCGTCACCTCCCCCGGCTCGTTTCGGGTCGCACCCCGTATCTTGAGGTGCCGGCGCTCATACACCACCACATCTTGTGCTGTCAACAAATTTTTTCAAGCCCGCATGCGCCGACCGCCACCTGAGCGCCCGAGTCGCCTCGGCGACGTGCTGCGTGCCGCGCTCGGCCGCCTTCCCGACGCGCAGCGGCTCGCGGACCACGCGCTCTGGACGCACTGGGACGCGGTCGTCGGTCCCACGCTCGCGCTTCACGCGCGTCCGGAGCGGCTCCGTCGCGGTGTGCTCATGGTCGCGGTGGACAGCCCCGAGTGGATGCAGGAGCTGCAGTTCCTCAAGCACGAGCTACGCGAGCGGCTGAACGCGCGGCTCGGGCGGAGCGCGGTGCGCGACGTCTTCCTCGTGCTCGCGTCCGGCGCGTAAGCGCACACGCTCCGCGGCGGCGAGTGCCTGCGCCACCAGCGCGGGCGGATCGAGCCGGCGCTCGAGCGCCAGCACCTCGTCGAGGTGGGCACGCGTCGCCGGATGCCGCGGGACGAAGAGCGAGCAGCAGTCCTGATCCGGGATGATCGACGTCTCGAACGTGCCGATCCGTGTCGCGGCGGCCGTGATCTCGTTCTTGTCCATGCCGATCAGCGGTCTGAGCAGCGGAAGCCCCGCGGCCGCCTCGACGACGGCCAGGTTGGCGAGCGTCTGCGACGCCACCTGTCCGAGGCTGTCGCCGGTGACGAGCGCCTCGGCGCCGTGCGCGCGCGCGATCGCCTCGGCGATGCGCACCATCATCCGCCGGTAGAGAACGACGCGGAGCGGGCGCCCGACGGCGGCCACGATCTGCCGCTGCACCTCCCCGAACGGTACGAGGAAGAGATCGGCCTCGTCCTCCCAGCGTACGAGGAGACGCGCGAGCTCGCGGGCCTTCTCCTGGCTCGTCCGATCGACGAACGGCGCGCTGTGGAAGTGCACGAAGTCCACCCGGCATCCCCGGCGCATCATGCGCCACGCGGCGACCGGTGAGTCGATCCCGCCGGAGAGAAGCGCCAGCACGCGCCCGCTCGTGGCCACCGGGAGACCACCCGCGCCCTCGACCTTCTCCACCGAGAAGAAGGCGCGTCCCGGGAGGACGTCGACCGCGACGGTCGTCTCGGCGGCGTCGAGGTCGACCCGTGCGCCCGTCGCCGCCTGGATCCGGGCGCCGAGCACCCGGTTCACCTCCGGCGACGTGAGCCCGAACCCCTTGTCGCTCCGCTTGGTCACCACGCGGAAGCTCATGACGGGGACGCCCGCGAGCTCGGCGACGATCCGGTGCCCGAGCCGTTCGACCTCCGCCGCGGCGTCGCCCGCTCGCGTCGCGAGCGGCACCTCGTGGGCGAGCGCGAAGTTGGCGAGACCGAAGACGCGCGCCAGCCGCTCGCGCGCCGCGGGCCACGCGGCCGCATCGTGGAGCGGGAGCAGCAGCCGCGCGGACGCGCGCCGCACGTCGCCGACCGGCAGACCGGCGACGGCGCTCCCGACGTTGCCCGCGAGACGGCGCACGAAGAACGGCCGGTTCCGCCCCTTGAGCGCGATCTCGTGATAGCGGAGCACGATCACGTTCCGCCCGGCCATGGAGGTCTCATAGCACAGATGCTAGGGTCGCGTCGGTGACCGAAGGCCTGGCCACGGCTCTCGCGGACGCGCTCAGTCGCCGCTCGCGGGTGGTGCTGACGCCGCCGGGCAAGACGGTCGCCGCCGTGCTCGTCCCGCTCCTCACGGTCGACGGCGAGCCGAACCTCCTCTTCACACGACGCTCGAACCGGCTACCGCACCACCAGGGGCAGGTGGCCTTCCCGGGAGGCCGCCGCCATCCCGACGAGGATCCCGACCTCCTCGCGACGGCCCTCCGCGAGGCCCAGGAGGAGATCGGCCTCGACCCCGGGGACGTCCAGCTCCTCGGCCCGCTCGACGACATCGAGACGGTGAGCACGCGGTTCGTCATCACGCCGTTCGTCGGCCTCGTGCCATATCCCTACGCGTTCCGCCCCTGTCCGACGGAGGTCGACGTGATCTTCACGGTACCGCTCCGCGTTCTGCAGGCGCCGGGCGCCGAGCGCCGCGAGGTCTGGGACTTCGACGGGCGGGAGGTCCCGATCGACACCTACCCGGTCGACGGCCACGTCATCTGGGGCGCGACGCAGCGGATCACCCGCAATCTGCTCGGCATCCTGGCAGGCCTCGCGTGATGCGGCGCCTCCTCGTCCTCGTCCTCGCCGCGGCGCTGGCCGCGCTGCTCCTCACCCGGGCCGAGCCGTTCGCACCCACCGCCACGCTGGAGACGCCGGTCGACTTCGTCGGCCGCGCGACGCCGATCCGCCTGGTCGCGCGCGACCGCGGTACGGGGCTCGCGCGCGTCGAGGTCCGGCTCGTGGGGCAGAGCGGCACCCCGGCCGTCCTCGCGAGCGAGTCGTACGCCGCGTCCGGCGGGTTGCTCGGCGGCAGCGGCGTGCACGAGGTCACGATCACGCCCACGCTCGACGCCGCGTCCGCCCACGTCCCCGAGGGACCCGCGACGCTCGAGATCTGGGCGGAGGACCACTCCTGGCTCGCGCCGCTCCACCGCGGCCCGCGGTTCACGCGCCCGGTGACCGTCGACCTGACGCCGCCCACGCTCGAGGTGGCGAGCCGGGAGCACGTCGCGCGCCTCGGAGGCTCGGAATGCGCGGTCTACCGGGTCGGTGCCGACGCCGTCCGGGCTGGCGTCGAGGTCGGGCCCGAGTTCTTCCCGGCCGTCTCCGGGTACTTCGCGGATCCCGCGCTCCGCGCGACGCTCTTCGCCGTGCCGCAGGACGCGGCGGATGCCCGGCCGGCGGTCACGGCGGTCGACGCCGCGGGCAACGCGCGGACGATCGCGCTCGGCGTCACCGTCCACCCGCGGCGCTTCGCCGAGAAGACGCTCCCCATCACCGACGACTTCCTCGCCCGCAAGGTGCCCGAGCTGCTCCAGGCGAACGACCTCGACCAGTCCGGCGACCTCGTGGCGGGCTATCTCCGCATCAACCGCGAGCTGCGGGCCGCCACGGAGGCCCGCGTGCGCACGATCTGCCGCGATTCGGTCCCGCGGCCGCTCTGGCAGGGCGCGTTCCTGCGCCTTCCGAACTCCGCGCCACTCTCCGGCTTCGCCGATCGGCGGACGTACGTGCACGACGGGAAGCCGATCGACCGCCAGACGCATCTCGGCTTCGACCTCGCCTCGCTCCGCGGGAGCCCCGTGCCCGCCGGGAACGCGGGACGCGTCGTCTTCGCCGGACCGCTCGGGATCTACGGCAACACGGTGATCCTGGATCACGGGCTCGGGCTCTTCTCGCTGTACGGGCACCTGAGCCAGGTCGGCGTCGCGACAGGCGTGGAGGTGGCGCGCGGGGAGCCGATCGGGAAGACGGGGGACACGGGCCTCGCCGCCGGCGACCATCTCCACTTCAGCATCATGATCCACGGCGTGCACGTCGATCCGGTGGAGTGGTGGGACGCGCACTGGATCCACGACCACGTCGAGGCGCGGCTCGCCGAGTTCCCGCGCGACGGCGGAGCCACGCGGTGAGCGATCGCCGCGCCGCCGCGGCCGCGGTCCTCGCCCGCGTCGGCCTCGACCCCGACGCGGTGGCCGCGGGCACGGTGTCGGAGGCGACGCTCGCACGCGGGCTCGACGGCCCGGAGGCCGCGGCGCTCGCCGCGGCGCTCGCCGAGTTCCCGCACGTGG
>CAZLYE010000601.1:0-4848 GCA_964562865.1 uncultured Binatia bacterium (SeqCode)
CGGTTCAGCCGGCCGAGCCGCTCCTTCGTGGCGCGGTCCTTCACGATGACGAACTCCCAGTTCTGCGCGTTGCTCCCGGTCGGCGCCTTCTGGGCGAGCTCGATGAGCTTCAGCACGAGCCGGTCGTCGACCGGATCGTTCCGGAGACGACGGATCGCCCGCTGCGTGCGCATCGCCTCCTCGAGGGGCATCGAGAAGTCGGGGGCTGCGGTCGTGGGCGCGCTCTCGGCCATCGTGACGTCCTCCGTCGCCCGACAAGGCCCCAGGGCGCCCGCCCGCGTCAAGAGGCCGTTGCCACCCGGCGGCCCGCGACCGTATAAGGCGGGCATGTCGCTCGATCTCCGCCGGAAGGTCGCGATCGTCGGCGTCGGCTGCACACAGTTCGGCGAGCTCTACGATCGGAGCCCCGAGGACCTCCTCTGCGACGCGGTCGACGAGGCGCTCGCCGACGCGGGGTGCGAGCGTGACCGCATCGAGGCGGCGTGGGTCGGGACGGTGATGTCGACCTTCGGCGGCGACGCGCTTGCCGACGCAATCAAGCTCTTCGGGCGTCCGATGACGCGCGTCCAGAACTACTGCGCGTCGGGCATGGACGCGTTCCGCAACGCGTGCCTCGCCGTCGCGGCGGGCATGCACGACGTCGTCCTCGCCGTCGGCTTCGAGAAGATGCGCGACGGCGGCTTCGCGCGACCGAATCGGAGCCACCCGGTGATCGACTTCGGCGAGCGTGCACCGCACGTCTTCGCGCTCTCCGCGAACCGCTACTTCGCCCGCTACGGCGCATCGAAGAAGACCCTCGCCGCCGTGGCGGTGAAGAACCACCGTCACGGCATGAAGAGCCCGAAGGCGCACCTCCGGATGGAGGTGAACCAGGACACGGTGCTGAAGGCGCCGATGGTCTACAGCCCGCTCGGGCTCTTCGACTGCTGTCCCACGACCGACGGCGCCGCCGCTGTCGTCGTGTGCCGCGCCGACCTGGCGAAGGCGTTCACGGGCGCGCCCGTGTGGCCGCTCGGGATCGGCCTCGCAGCGGTGTCGGGGCAGCCGTACTACAAGCCGAGCTTCGGCTACGTCGGCTTCGAGGCGACGGTCCGCGCCGCGGAGCAGGCGTACGCGCAGGCCAAGGTCGGTCCGGCCGACGTCGACTTCGCCGAGGTGCACGACTGCTTCACCATCACGGAGATCCTGAACTACGAGGACCTGGGGTTCTGCGCGCGCGGCGAGGGCGGGCGGTTCGTCGAGGAGGGCCGCGCCGATCTCGGCGGCGAGAAGCCCGTGAACCCGTCGGGCGGGCTCAAGTCGTACGGCCATCCGGTCGGCGCGACCGGCGTCAGGATGATCTACGAGCTCACGACGCAGCTGCGCGGCCGGGCAGGGGACCGTCAGGTGAAGAACGCGAGGATCGGCCTCGCCCACAACCTCGGCGGGCCGGGTGCGATCTCCTGCGTCTCGATCCTCACGAACGCACAATAGCCGTGACGTCGGTCTCGGCCCGGGTGGCGCTCGCCGTCGGGCTCGTGGCGTGCGTCGCCGGCGCGAAGGACCCGCCGGGCTCGCCGCGCGTCGACGAGTCGCTCGCGCTCTGTCTCCGGGCGCCGAAGGCGCCGGCGGCCGAGCGGGCGGGGCTCCTCGCGCGAGGCCTCGCGCTCGCCGAGGAGGCTGTCGCGGCGAACGAGCGGGACGCGAAGGCCCACTTCGCGGTGTTCTGCAACCTCGGGAAGCAGATGGAGCTCCGCGGCCTCGACCCGCGGAACCTGTTCGCCATCCGTCGCCTCCGCCGCGAGGTCGACCGGACGCTCGAGCTGGCGCCCGACTATTCCGATGCGCTCGTCGGCAAGGGCGCGCTCCTGCTCGACCTGCCGCGCCCGCTCGGTGGCGACGCCGCCGAGGGCGAGCGCCTGTTCCGCGCCGCGCTGCGCGTCGATCCGGACTACGTGGACGCGCACATGAAGCTCGCACGTGCCCTCGATGCGCGTGGCGCACGCGACGAAGCCCGTCGCGAGGCGCAGAGCGCCGTCGCGGCGGCGGAGCACGATCCGGACGACCGGGAGCAGCTTCTGGAAGCCCGGGCGCTTCTGGCTCGCCTCGAGAACTAGCAGGGCCCGCGAGCGGGTCCCTGCCCCGAGGTCATTTCCGCCGACAGAAGCGCCCGGGCAGAATGCGCCGGATCCGGCAACGCGCCTTGCCGTGGAGGCAGAACGCCTTCGCGACATGGCACCGGTCGGGCGCGACGCAGACTTTGGGACTGACGGCATGACCGCCGCAGACGCCGGCCTTGCAGACATCGGGCCGAGTGCACGCGTTGCCGTCGTTGCACGGGGTGCCGTCCGGTTTCTCGGCATTGGTGCACGCACCCGTCGTGGGATCGCAGGTCCCGGCCATGTGGCACTGGTCGGGGGCGCCGCAGACGACGGGGTTCCCGCCGACGCAGACTCCGCCGTGGCACGAGTCGGAGCGCGTGCACGCGTTGCCGTCGTCGCACGGGGTGCCGTTCGCCTTGGGATGCGGGGTGCAGATGCCGGTCTTCGGATCGCACGTGCTCGCGTCGTTGCACTGATCCTGCACCCCGCAGACGGTCGGAGTGCCGGTGCAGACGCCGGCCTGGCAGGTGTCGCCGTGCGTGCAGGCGTTGGCGTCGTCGCATGGAGTGCCGTCGGGCTTGGCCGGCGTGGAGCAGGTGCCGGTCGCGGGATCGCAGGTCCCGGCGACGTGGCATCCGTCGGTCGGCGCGCAGACGATGGCGTTCCCGGTGCAGAGACCGGCGTGACAGGTGTCACCCGTCGTGCACCCGTTGCCGTCGTCGCACGACGTGCCGTTGGCCTTGGCCGGGTTGGAGCACACACCGGTCGCGGGATCGCAGGTGCCGGGGTCGTGGCACTGATCGGGGGTCGGGCAGACGACCGCGTTCCGGCCGACGCAGATCCCGCTCTGGCAGGTATCCGTCTGCGTGCAGGCGTTGCCGTCGTGGCAGACCGTGCCGTCCGCCTTGACGGGGTTCGAGCAGATGCCCGTCGACGGATCGCACGTCCCGGTGTCGTGGCACTGGTCGAGCGGCGAGCAGACGACCGCATTCGTGCCCTGGCAGATGCCCTGCTGGCACGTGTCCGTCCGCGTGCACGGGTTGCCGTCGCTGCACTCCGTCCCGTCCGCCTTCGGCGTCATGACGCAGGCGCCGGTCGACGGATCGCAGGTGCCGCCGGTGTGGCACTGGTCGGGTGCGGGGCACACGACCGGCATGTGGATGCAGCCGCTCGCGTCGGCGCCCGGAGCGCCGGGCGCACAGACGTCCGTGGTGCACGCGTTGCCGTCGTCGCAGGTCGTGACGCCGGTGAAGTGCAGGACCGACTGGGTGGCGAGGCTGAACGCATGAGCGTCGTTCGACGGCGAGCCGACGATGCCGTCGGTGCCGCTCAACATCAGCGTGTACTGCTGATTCTGCGTGAGGGAGGACAGGTCCACCATGCAGGGCAGGGTGCCGGACCAGGGCTGGCTCAGCGCCGGCGACGGGAGCGGAGGCGTGTCGGCCGCCGTGTCGACCGCCGCGAACGTGTGACCCGCCGCGCAGAGGTCCGGGTTGTCGAAGTCGTTCCCTCCGCCCTCGTCGAAGATGCCGACCTGCTGGGCCACGCCGCCGACGGTGATGGTGGCGTACGCCCACGCGAGCGAGGAGCGGCTCTGAGCTGGGAGGCCGGTCCCCTTCCGGACGCCGAGCTGGTTCGTGCCGGGCACGAGGAGCGCGAGCGCGGTGCCGAGCGGGACGTCGTAGTGCCCGACGGGCGGGGTGCACGTGCACATGTCACCGTCCGACTCCGGCGAGACGCTCGCCACCGCCGAGCCGTTGACCAGCAGCTGGAGCGGATCCTCCGAGATGCACGACGTCCCGAGCCAGGTGTAGCTGAGTGCCGTCACGCCGGACCCGTCGACGATCTTGATGGCGCCCGAGAGCGGGTAGTGCTGCGGGCTGGAGATCGTGACCCCCGCGGCGACGTCGGCGGCGTTCAACGTCATGCTGTCGATGGACACGTGCGGGCTGCACGCGTCGGCCACGCCGTCGCCGTTGGTGTCCTTCTGGTCCGGGTTGGCGAACTGCGGGCAGTTGTCGCACACGTCGCCGATGCCGTCCCCGTCGGCGTCTTCCTGGCCGGGGTTCGGTATCGTCGGGCAGTTGTCTTTGCTGTCGCACACACCGTCGCCGTCGGTGTCCGCGCCGGTCACGCACGAGTCGCAGGCGTCGCCGATGCCGTCGCCGTCGGTGTCCTTCTGGTCGGGGTTCGGGACGGTGGGGCAGTTGTCGCAGGCGTCCCCGACGCCGTCACCGTCGGTGTCCTTCTGGTCGGGGTTCGGGACGGTGGGGCAGTTGTCGACCCGATCGCACACGCCGTCGCCGTCGGAATCGCTGCCGGGGCCGGAGCAGTTGTCGCACGCGTCGCCGATGCCGTCGCCGTCGGAGTCCGCCTGGTCGGGGTTGAAGACGAAGGGGCAGTTGTCGGCGAGGTCGCAGATGCCGTCGCCGTCGGAGTCGGCCGCCCCCGGCCCGACGCAATGGTCGCAGGCGTCGCCGATGCCGTCGCCGTCGGAGTCGGCCTGGTCGGGGTTGTACACCCACGGGCAGTTGTCCACCGCGTCGCACACGCCGTCGCCGTCCGAGTCGGCGCCGTCGGGGCACGGGTCGCAGACGTCGCCGATGCCGTCGCCGTCACGGTCGGACTGGTCGGGGTTGGCGATCGCAGGGCAGTTGTCGCAGACGTCGCCCACGCCGTCCCCGTCGCTGTCGGCCTGGTCCGGGTTCGCGGCGTTCGGGCAGTTGTCGCACCCGGTGCCGATGCCGCCCGTGATCCCGTCGCCGTC
>CAZLYE010000602.1:0-3330 GCA_964562865.1 uncultured Binatia bacterium (SeqCode)
CTCGGCTGGATCGCCCGGGCGCAGCACGTCGACGCGCCCCTCGATGCGCTCACCCATCTCCTGGCGGGCGCGATCGCTCAGGATCTCCCCAACCAGGCGGCGGTGATCGTGACCGTGAGCGCGCTCGCGGGCACCGTCGCCCGCAAGTGGAACGGTTCGGCCTTCGTGACGATACCGGTCACGTGGCCGCCACAGATCGCTGAGGACGACCTCCGCAATCTGATCGACAAGTTCACGCGCGGGCGGGTCTTCGTCGTGAATCTCGACGACCCGCTGCATCTGCCCGGCAACTTCAAATCCACGACGAAGTTCGACCGCGTCGTCTACCTGACCGACGGTGTCCCCGCCGTGCTCTCGCTCACGTTGAAGAACCTCATCACCGCGAACAGCCTCGGCCCTTCGGAACCTTACTTCAGCGCGCTTGTCTCGTCCGTCATCACGCAACCCGCGCCCACCGCCGCCTTCCCGTGGAGCTTGCTCGCGACCTTCACCTCGCCCTTCGCGGTGCATCACCTGCCCGATTCGACCGATCTCTCGGGGTCGACGGCCGCGTCGGTCGAGGCGAGGCTCTTCCGCGACGCCTGCGTCCTCACCTTCGATCTCGAGGCGATCGCGGCCGCGTGGGCCTCGTTCGGCGGGCCGCCGGGCGCGTTCGTGAACGTCGTCGGCGCTGCGGACAAAGAGCGCGCCCAGCGGTGGGGACGCGCTGCGACGAATCGGCGCGTGGGCGTCGCGCTGAGTGGCGGCGGCGCGTCCGCGTACCGGGCGCGGGCGTTGTTCCGGGCGCTCGACGGGGTACATATCCCGGTGGACGTGGTGTCTGGGCTGAGCGGCGGGGCGCTCGTCGGCTCCTTCTACGCCCACGGGGGACTCAACGGCCTCGCCACCGTGGAGGCGATGGGGCCACTCTTCCAGGTGGCGCTTCCGATTGTGCTCCTCAACTCCTGGCCCGTCGAGCTCGCGATCTACCTCGGCCTCGGCACGGCTCGGATCGAGGACGACGAGGTGCGGTTCGTCCCGGTGACGACGGAGCTCCCGCCGTTCGGCCCGCCGGCGTCGTCGGTGGTGGTCGAGGCGACCATCGGCCAGGCGGTGCGGGCGAGCGGATGCCTCCCGCCGGCCTTCGCCCCGACGGTGAAGAACGGCAAGCGGTACACCGACGGCGGAGCGGCGGCGATCGTCCCGGCACGCATCGTACGCGACTGCGGGGCCGACATCTCGCTCGCGTGCAACGTGATTCCCGGCGGAGACCAGAGCAATCCGCTCGACGTGATCCCGGTCTTCGGGAAGCTCCTGCATGACTGGACGCTGCTCGGGCGCCTCATCGACATCTGGACCTGGTACACGTTCATGTGGAGGCAGGCGAGCCGGCGCTTCGGGGAGGAGGCGGACGTGTTCCTGGAGTTCACACCCGAGCAGATCCCGTTCGTCGAGTGCTTTCTCTGGGTGCTCGCCAGCTATATCGCGGACCGCGGGAAGAACGACCCGAATCTCGGCCCCGCCGTGAACCAGCTGCAGATCCTGTGGGCGAAGCTGCAGCAGTGAGCCCGCGCGTTCTGCTCCCGGTCCGGATCGCCGGGACCGCCAGCGTCGCCCCAGGGCGCGCGGTGACGACGGCGGAGCTCGCGGCGCACGTGACGCCGGCGCGCGACCCCGAACGGGTCGTGGCCGCGACCGGCATCGTCTCGCGGCGCTTCTCGGGGCCGGAGGAGTCCCCGGCCGAGCTCGGGGCCGAAGCACTCCACGAGGCCCTCGCGGCGGCGCATCTGCCCGCCGCCGCACTCGCCCGCATCATCTTCGTCACCTCCGGGGGCGGTGACCTCGCGTTTCCCGCGACCGCCAACCTGCTCGCCGCCTCGCTGGGCCTCGCCGGCTCGTGCGACTGCTTCGACCTGAACAACGCATGCATGGGGTTCCTCACCGCGTTCGACCTCGCCGCCCGCTCGATCGCGACCGGCAGCGGCCCGATCGGCATCGCGGTCGTCGAGCTGGCGTCGCGCGTGATCACGCCGGCCGACCCGCGCCCCTACCTGGTGTTCGGCGACGGGGTCGCCGCGGCGGTGCTGACGCCCGGGCGCCCCGGTGAGGGGATCCTCGGCTCGCACCTGTGGAACGACGGCAAGGCGTTCGGCAACGTCCGCCTCGTGAACCCGTTCAAGACGCGCCAGCTGGAGACGATCCACTTCACAGCGTCGCACGCGCAGATGGCGAGCGAGGCGATCGCCGCGGTCCGCCGCAGCGCGGACGCCGTCCTCGGCCAGGCCGGGCTGACGCTCGACCAGGTCGACTGGGTGCTCCCGCACCAGCCGAACGGCACGGTGCTGAACGTGATCATCGAGGTGCTCGGCGTGCCGCGCGAGCGGGTGCTGCCCGTGGTGCAGGACGTGGGCAGCGTCGGCGCGGCGTCGATCCCGATCAGCCTCGACCGCCTGCTGCGCACGCACGGCGTGCGCGGGGGCGACCGTCTCCTGATGGTCGGCGTCGGCGGCGGACTCTCCTCGGGCGCCATCCTCTACCAGGTGGGGACGTGAGCGAACCGACGCCGCGCGCCGCCTGGCTCGCCTACTGGCGATTCTGGGCCTGGTACCATCGCTACACGGTCGACGGCCTCGAGCAGCTCGACGGTCCCGGCGCGAAGCTCATCGTCGGCTATCACGGCCGCCCGCTCGCCTACGACATGTGCATGCTGACCGTCGCGCTGCACGACCGTCTCGGCTACCTCCCCCACGGCGTGGTCCATCGCGGGATCGAGACCCTGCCGTCGCTCACGCGGCTCGCCGCGACGCTCGGCTTCGTCACCGACGACGGCCCGGACCTGACCGCGGCCGTGGCTCGCGGCGAGCACGTCGTCGTCACTCCCGGAGCTGCCGGGGAGGGGTGTCGCAGCGTGCTGCAGCGCTACCGGGTCTCCTGGGGGAACCGCGTGGGATACGTACGCCTCGCCCGCCGCTACGGCCTCCCCATCGTGCCCGTCGCGGCGGCCGGGGCCGACGACACCTACCTCGGGCTGGTCGACGCCGAGTCGCTCGGCCGCCTCCTCGGCGTGCCCCGGAAGTGGGCGTGGACGCTGTGGGTCGGGATCGGTCCCCTCGGGCTCTATCCCTTCTCGCCGCCCTTTCCCGTCCAGCTCCGCCAGCTCGTCGGGGCGCCCATCGACCCGGGGGAGCGCGGCGACGACGAACCCGAGGGAATCCTGCGCGTGCACCGCCGCGTGATGCGGGCGGTGCAGGATCTGCTGGACCGCGCACGCCGGACGACTGCATCGAGGGGAGGACCATGGCAGAGCGGAGAGACGTCACCCCGGGCCCGACCGGCCGCTGGGCGCTGATC
>CAZLYE010000603.1:0-3747 GCA_964562865.1 uncultured Binatia bacterium (SeqCode)
GCCGAGCCGGCGGCCTCGGAGATCGCGAAGGCGAGCGGCGACACGTGGAACGTGCCCGCCGCGAAGAACGTCGCGATGCGAAACCCCAGCATGAAGCGCGCCGCGAAGACGGCCCGGGGGCCGTGCCGCTCGACCGCGCCGCGCACGGCGTCGATGCGCGACGTGCCGACCAGGCGAGCGATCGCGGGGTGCTCGACGAGCGTCTGGCCGTAGCGCTGCCCCGCGACGTAGATGATCCAGTCCGCGCACATCACGCCGACGAGGCCGACCGCGATCACGTCGCGGAGCCGGAGGACGCGCTGGTGGGCCAGTACCCCGCCCGCGATGAGCGTCAGGTCCTCCGGCAGAGGGAGGCCGACGCCGCCCACGATCAGCAGCAGGAAGAGCCCGGTGAGGGTCGCCTGAGAGGCCAGGACGCCGTGATACCGGCGGACCGCGGGTCGGGCAAGGTGCTCGCCGTTCCGGATCGACGGCCGTGCGGCGGTTGCGCTACTCTCCGCGCCGCGGAAAGGAGCCGGGGATGGACGAACGCGAGCTCGGGAACGTGGCCACGCGACTGCTCCTCGAGAACGACCGCGTGAAGGTGTGGGAGATGCGGCTCGAGCCCGGGGAGTCGTCGGACCTCCACCGCCACGCGCTCGACTATCTCCTCTACATCCTCGAGGGGACGACGATCGACGCCGACCGCCCCGACGGCACGTCGCAGAGCTATCCGGTACATCCGGGTCAGCTCGTCTACATTCCGCGCGGCGGCGTCGAGCGGGCCGTCAACCGGAGCACCACGCGCTTCCACGAGCTGCTGGTCGAGCTGAAGGACGCGCGATAGCATCGACGGCCGTGCGGCTCTTCGCGATGACGTGCGGCTGGGTGACGGGCGCCGCCGCCGGCTTTCTCGCGGGTGCGACGGGACGGCTGCGGGTCCCGGTGCCGTCCTTCCTGATCGACCATCCGCGCGGGAAGGTGCTCTTCGACAGCGGGCTCCATCCCGACGCCGGCCGCGATCCGGAGGGCCGTCTCGGGAAGGTCGCGCGGTACTTCACGGTCGAGCTCGCGCCGGGCGAGGACGTGACGGGACGGCTCGCCGCGCTCCAGATCGACCCCGCCGAGATCAGCCACCTCGTGACGTCGCATCTCCACTTCGACCACACGGGCGGGAACGGGGCGCTCCCGAACGCCACGGTGATCGTCCAGCGGGTCGAGTGGGAGGCAGGCCACGACGCGGATGGCGTCCGCGCCAACTTCTACGATCCGCGCGACTACGACACCGGCCAGGACGTCCTCCTCGTCCGCGGCGAGCACGACGTGTTCGGCGACGGCCGGGTCGTCTGCATCCCGACCCACGGCCACACGCCGGGCCACCAGTCGCTCCGCGTGCGCCTCGACGGCGGCGACGTCGTCCTCACCGCCGATGCGTGCTACTTCCGGCGCACGCTGGAGGAGCTGCGCCTCCCTGCCGTCATGCACGACCGCAACGCCATGCTCGCGTCGCTCCACCGGCTCCGCGCGCTCCGTGACGCCGGCGCGCGCCTCGTCTACGGGCACGATCCGGAGTTCTGGGCGACCCTCCCGCAGGCCCCCGCCGCGCTCACCTGATCGCGTCGACCACGGCCGTCCCGGCGGGCGGGTCGAGGTCGACGGCGGTCGTCTCGAGCAGGCGCGCGATCATCATGTAGTAGCCGATGGTGAGGATGAGCTCGACGATCTCCTGCGGCGAGAGATGGCTCGCCAGCTCCGCGAAGGTCCGGTCGTCCGCCTTCACGTCGCGGACGACCTCTGTGGTGAAGCGGAGGACGATCCGCCCGACGGGGCCGAAGCACTCGGCGTTGAGATCGGCGCGCTCGAGCGCCTCGATCTCCAACTCGCTGGCGCCGGCCGCCCGCGCGATCGGCACGTGCTGCACCCACTCGTAGCGGGCGGCCGAGAGCGTCGCGACGCGGAGGATGGCGAGCTCGCGGAGCTTGGCCGAGAGCTTCTGGCGGCCGAGGATCGCCGTGCCGAGCCCGACCAGCGGGCGGAAGTCGTGCTCGGCGTGCGCCATCATCCGGAACACGTTCAGGCGGACGGGCAGCCGCTCGAGGAGCGAGCGGACCTCCGCCGGGGCGGTCGCGGGGTCGACGTAGGGGAGGCGTGCCATGCGGGTCTCCTTCAGGCCATGTAGAGGCCGCCGTTCACGTCGAGCGACACGCCGTTCACGTACGAGGCGTCGTCCGACGCGAGGAATGCGATCGCGGCGGCCTGCTCCTCGGGCTGCGAGAGGCGCTTGATCGGCATGAACCAGCCGTAGGCGGCGATGCGCTCGGCGCGCGCCTTCGCCTCGGCCTCGGAGCGCGCGGCGCGGACGCCGCCTGCCCGGATCATCGGCGTGTCGACGCCGCCCGGGCAGATCGCGTTCACGCGCACGCCGCGCGGGCCGTAGTCGAACGCGAGGTGCCGCGTGAGGCCGAGGAGGCCGGCCTTGCTGGCGGTGTAGGCGAGCCCGCCGTTGGCGCTCTTCGAGCGTCCCGCGAGCGACGAGACGTTCACCACGGCGCCGCGCCCGCGCGCCGCCATGCCGGGGAGCACCGCGCGGCACCAGTAGAAGGCGCCGCTCAGGTTGACCGCCAGCACGAGGCTCCAGCGCGCGTCGTCGATGCCCTCGATGCCGTCGAGACCGGCGGCGTCGCCGACGCCCGCGACGTTGGCGAGCACGTCGACGGGCCCGAGGTCGCGTTCGACGTGCGCCGCGACGGCGGCGACCTGGTCGCTCCGCGCGATGTCGCATCCGTACGGGCGGGCCGTCGCGCCGGCCGCGGCGATCGCGGCCGCCGTCCGCTCGGCGCCCGCCGCGTTGCGGTCGACCACCGCGACGGCGGCGCCCTCGCGCGCCAGCCGGTGCGCCGTCGCCTCGCCGATGCCGCTCGCGGCGCCGGTGACGACCGCCACCCGCCCGGCGAAGCGTCCCGCGCTCATCCGCGGAACGCCGCGCGGAGCGCGCTCGCCGATTCGTCGATCGCCGTCCGGGCCTGATCGAACGTCGCCAGCATCCCGAAGAAGCCGTGGATCATGCCGGGGTAGCGCGTCGTCCGTACGGGAACGCCCGCGGCGCGGAGCCGCGCGGCGTACGCCTCGCCCTCGTCGCGCAGCGGGTCGTACTCCGCCGTGATGACGAGGGCTGGCGGCAGGCCGGCGAGGTCGCGGGCGCGGAGCGGCGAGGCGTGCGGGTCCTCCACGTCGGCCCGGCTCCGGAGGTAGTGGCCCCAGAACCAGGCCATCGTCTCGCGCGTGAGGAGGTAGCCGTCCGCGTTCTCGCGATAGGAGGCCGTGTCGAGGCCCGCGTCGGTCACGGGGTAGACGAGGAGCTGATGCACGAGACGCGGCCCGCCGCGCTCGCGCGCCATGAGGGCGACGACCGCCGCGAGGTTTCCGCCCGCGCTGTCGCCGCCGACGGCCACGCGCCGCGGGTCGCCGCCGAGCTCGGCCGCATGCTCGGCGACCCAGCGCGTCGCCGCGTACGCGTCGTCGGCGGCGGCGGGGAACTTGTGCTCGGGCGCCAGGCGGTAGTCGACCGACACGACCAGGCACGGGACGGCGTTGGCGAGCGCGCGGCAGGGCGGGTCGAGGCTGTCGAGTCCGCAGATCACCCAGCCGCCGCCGAGAACGTAGACGAGGACGGCGAACGGGCCCGTGCCCTCCGGCGTGTAGACGCGGATCGGGATCTCGCCGGCGGGGCCCGGGATGCGGCGGTTCTCGACGCGCGCGACCGGCTCG
>CAZLYE010000604.1:0-17940 GCA_964562865.1 uncultured Binatia bacterium (SeqCode)
CGTGGCGCGCACGCCGATCGGGACCGCCGTGGCGTCGAGACTCCAGAGCGCGTACAGCATCGCGACGAGCGCCGGCTCGTTCGCCGCCATGACCCCGACCGGCCGTCCGGGCCCGATGCCGCGCCGCGCGAGCCAGTCGGCCAGCCCGGCCGCCGCGACGGCGATCTCGCCGTAGGGGATCCGCCGGCCGGCATAGAGGAGGCCGGCGGTGGGTGCTCGTCGTCCCTGGAGCTCCAGGAACGCGGGCGACGTCGGACGGAGCGCCGTCACGGCGCGCCTCTAGCCGCGAGGCCGACGAGCGGTCAAGCGAGTGCTCGCCGGCGTGGCCGTCCTCGGCGGCCTCGTTTTGCTTGAGCCGGCGCGGAGGCCCGTGTAATCCCTGACCCGGGTGAGGCCGAGATGACGACCGCCGTGGCCGCAGAGCGCCTCACCCGCGGCGCTCGCGCGGGGTTCACCGCGGGTGTCCTGTGGTGGGTGGTCGAGCTCGCCGCCAATCACGCCCTCGGCGGGACGATCAACAGCTACGCCGCCGAGACGATCCTCTTCCTCGACGTCGCGCTCGGGGCCGCGGGCGGCGCGCTCGTGGCGCTCGCGACGGGTGTCACCGGGGGGGCGGGCCTCGCGCTCGGCCTCACCGTCGTCTACGGCGCGGCGCGGGTCTACGAGCCCCCGGGCATGGGGGCCGAGGCGCTGTTCGCGGTCCTGGCCCCCCTGGCCGCGGTCGCGGGGTACTGGATCGCGGGGCGGCACCGCCAGGGGACGCTCGGGCTCGTCCATCTGACGCTCGTCACCACCGCGGCGACGGTCTTCGGGAAGGCGAGGATCACCGAGGCAGAGTCCTACTTCGCGCAGACGGAGCCGAGCGCGCTGACGCTCGTCCTCCTGCTCGTCGGGCTGCCGCTCGCGGGCGTGGTCGTCGACCGGCTGCTGTCGTTCGTCATCCGGCGCGACGGGCCTCGCCTGGGCGTCGAGGTCGCGGCCGGCCTCGTCGCGCTCGGCGTCTGGGGCCAGCCGCTCCCGACCGCGCCGCTCAACGCGCCGCTCGCGCAGGAGCCGCCGGCCAGAGCGGGATCGCCCGACGTGATCCTCGTCTCGCTCGACACGACGCGCGCGGATCACATGTCGACGTACGGGTATTCGCGGGAGACGTCGCCCAACCTGACGGCGCTCGCGCGGGACGCGCTCAGCTTCACGCAGGCGCGCTCGCCGGCCGAGTGGACGGTTCCGGGGCACGCCTCGATGCTGACGGGCATGTACCCGAGCCGCCACGGCGCGCACTACGCCGGCAGCTGGCAGTCGGGGCCGCAGATCTACGGGCGCAAGCGCGTCCTCCCGCTGCCCGAGGACCGCGTGACGATGGCCGAGGTGCTGCGCGACCACGGCTACCGGACGGGGGCCTTCATCGCAAACTTCGCAAACCTCTATCGCGGCTTCGGCATGGCGCAGGGCTTCGACCACTACGACGACGCGCCCGGCGTGATCCTGAAGCCCGTGCCGCACACCGTCCGCCTCGTGCAGCGCTTCGACGTGAGCTTCTTCAAGCGCCCCTTCCGGAGCGCGGCGGACATCAGCGCGGCCGCGCTCTCGTGGGCGGATCGGACGCCGGCGGGGCAGCCCGTCTTCCTCTTCCTCAACTTCCTCGAGCCCCACCAGTGGAGCCTGCCGCCCGCGCCGTTCGACCGCTGGGCGCGTGCGCTGCCGAATGCGGCACGGCTCTCGCGCAAGGGATTCTTCACCCACGTGATCCCGACCCACCTGAAGCCCGACGAGCAGGAGTTCGTCACGGCGACCTACGACGGCCAGATCGCGCTGATGGACGCGGCGCTCGGGAAGTTCATCGCGGGGCTGAAGGCCCAGCACCGGTACGAGAACGCGATCATCATCGTCACCGCCGACCACGGCGAGCTCCTGGGTGAGCACGACGAGCTCGGCCACGGCGGCCGGATGATGTACGAGGGCGTGCTCCACATCCCGATGGTGGTGAAGCTCCCCGGCGCGGACCACCCGCGCGGCGAGATCGCGGATCCGGTCCAGCTCGTCGACCTCCTGCCCACGGTCCTCGGCCTGATCGGCGCGCCCGTCCCGACCGGCGTCCAGGGCGAGGCGCTCCCCCACGTGCACCACGAGATCGTCGCCGAGGAGCACATCAACCCGGAGTTCGTGTCGCACTACGGGGAGGTCTACGACCGGGCGATCCGGGTCCTCTACGACCGCTCGTACAAGCTCATCGAGACGTCGAAGGGCGATCGCTTCCTGTTCGACCTGAGTCGTGACCCCGGCGAGGGAGAGAACCTCGCGTCGCAGCAGCCGGAGCGCGTCCTCGGCCTCGAGAAACGGCTCGACGCGATGATGAGCACGATGGTCGCCGACGGCGAGAAGTCGAACGTGGCGGCCGTGGCGCCCCCGCTGAGCGACGGCGGCGACTAGCTCGCGCCGCCGAGCAGCGCGCCGACGAGCTCCGGCGCGGCGAGGTCGTCGAAGGCCCACGCGGCGCCGCTCGCGGTGAGCTCCGCACGACCGAAGCGCGCGCTCCCGATCCCGATCGCCTCGGCGCCGATCGCCCGGGCGGCGGCGACGTCGCGTGGCGTGTCGCCGATGACGACCACGCGGCACGCCCCGGGCAGCCGGCCGAGTGTCGCCGCGCCGCGCTCGGCGCCGATGCGCAGGATCTCCGGGCGCTCCTCGTGGTCGCACCCGAAGCCGCCGAAGGCGAAGTGGTGCAGGACGCCGAGCGGGGCGAGCTTCGCGCGGGCGCCCTCGCGGACGTTGCCCGTCCCGAGCCCGACGGCCACCCCCGTCCGCGAGGCGACCGCGTCGAGCACCTCCCGCGCGCCGCGATGGAGCCCGAAGTCGCGGGTCCCGCGGATCTCGTCCTCGAGGAACGGGATGTACTCGATGAGGATCGCGTCGATGACGGTTTCGACCGCGGGGCCGGCGGCCGGCTCCCCGACGGCGGTGAGCCCGAGACGGACGATCATGCGGTCCGTCATCCCGTCGAAGCGGACGTCGCGCAGGATGGCGCTCGTGCCGTAGCGGGCCGCGAACGTCCGCTCGAGCGCGCGGCGGCCGACCCCCGCCGTCGTGACGAGCGTGCCATCGATGTCGAAGAGGAGGACGGTCGGCCGCACGTCAGCCCAGGTCGTGGAGCCCGACGAAGACGGTCCGTCCGCCCTCGATCCGCCGGACGACGAGCCAGTCGCCCTTGTACGCCTTGTGATCCCACGGTCCGAGGCTCATGTGCGTCCGCGGCCCGCCGTTGACGGCGGGGAGCATGCGCACCTTCTCGAGGCCCTCCTTCACGCCCTTGGGCGTCAGGAGGTTCGCCCGCGCGATGCCCTCCGAGATGAGGCGCGCGGTGTCGTAGCTGAGGGCCGTGACGGTGTGGTCGCGCCGCTTCCCGTGGCGCGCGGCGAAGCGGTCGAACATCGGGCGGAGGCGCGGATTGTCCTCGCACATCTGGTCGATGCCGTACCAGCCCTCGAGCGCGGCCATCCACTCGGGCTTCGCGTAGCAGAACTGGAAGGCCGTCGTCATGATGCGCGGCGGGTTCCAGGCGAGGTTCCGGAACATCGGCGCCATGAGGATCGTCGGGTAGCCGTAGCCGAGGTAGGCGAGGCAGTCGGGGTGCTGGTCGCGGATCTTCCGGAGGATGCCCTCGAGGTCGTCGGGCACCTGCGTCGTGTAGGCCTCGATCAGGACGTCGAGCCCCTCGCGCGCGGCGAACCAGCGGAAGTTGGACGCGTACTCGACCCCGCCGGGGCTGATCTCGTGGATCATGCCGACGGTCCGATGGCCGGCGCCGCGGATCCACCGCGCCATGATCGCCGCCTCCTCCGCGAGGCCGCCGTTCCCGAGGTTGAAGCAGTACTCGCCGTGGTAGCGGTCGGTCCCGGTCCACGTGACCGCAGGGACGCCCGTGCGCTCGATGACGGGCGCGAGCGCGAGCGAGTTGTCCGTGATGAGCGGTCCGATGACGCAGAGGACGCCCTGCTCGACGAGGTCCAGATAGCCGTCGATCGGGTTCCTCGCCTCGAGCCGCGGGAGCCCGATCGCCTCCTTCACCACCAGCTCGACGGTGCGCGTGATGACACCCGTCTCGTGAGCCTCGTCGAAGCCGAAGCGGAGCGTCGCGAGGAAGTCCTCCTTCGTGCCCATGTCGAGGTCGATGAGCACGCCGACCTTGATGGGCGCGAAGGGGAGGCCGTGGGGCGTGGGCTTGGTTGCCGCCATACCCGTTGCAAGCAGGACCGGCGGGAGGCGTCAAGCGCCGGCGGGAAGCCGTGGTGGCGCTCGTCCGGGCCCGGCAGATTCGTCGTTCGATGCGTGCGTGTTATCGTGCCGGAGCCTCGCCGGGCCGCTACCGGCGTGCACGCCCCCATGCCGGCGACCAGTCGGTCATCTCGAATCTCGCCTCACGCCCTCGCCCTCGCGATCGCGCTCCTCGCGACGACCGGCCGCGCGGCCTGCGACCCGCCGCGCTGCAGGGACGTGGTCGTGCCCGTCCCGAGGCAGCTTCGCGTGCCCGACAGCACCGTGCGCGTGCTCGTCCCGACGGGCTACGACCGAAACCACAGGCGCTATCCCGTCCTCTACCTCCTCCACGGGGCCGGCGACACGTTCGCCACGTGGGTCGACAACACGGACGTCGAGGCCTTCTCCGCGGCGTTCCCCGTCATCATCGTCATGCCCGACGGCGGGCACGACGCGAACGCCGGCTTCTACTCCGACTGGGTCGACGGCTCCCGCCAGTGGGAGACGTTCCACACGCGCGTGCTGCGGCGCTGGGTCGATCGGCACCTGCGGACCCTTCCGGGCTGGCGGCACCGCGCGGTCGCCGGGCTCTCGATGGGCGGGTTCGGGGCGATGAGCTACGCCGCGCGGCACCACCACCTCTTCCGCGCCGCCGCGAGCTTCTCGGGCGCCGTCGACACGCTCTATCCGAAGCCGGCGACGAACCTCCTCTTCGTCTCGGGGACGGTGAAGCCGGGCGTCTGGGGCGACCCCGCGACCGACGAGGCCACCTGGCGCGCGCACAACCCGACCGATCTGGTCGGCGACCTCCGCGGCATCGCACTCTTCGTCGCGACCGGTGACGGGACGCAGGGCGGCCCGGCGGGCGACGATCCCGCGGACCCCGGCGCCTACGGGATCGAGGTGATCGTCCATCAGATGAACCTGTCGTTCGCGCAGGCACTCGACGCCGCGGGCGTGCCGTCGACGCGGGACCTCTACGCCGGCGGGTATCACGGCTGGCCCTACTGGCAGCGGGAGCTTCACTGGGCCCTGCCGCAGATCATGGCGATCGTCGACCACGGCCGTCGTTGATCCGGTGATCCGGACGGCGGCGGACGGGACGCAGCAGCGCTGCTGCCGGACGACGACGCGGCGTTCTCCCGGGCACTGCAACGTCAATCCGCCGTCGCGACGGCGGCGGAATGGCGTGGCGGAATGCCGCAGGCCGCCGATTGCCGAGAGCGCGCCGAGGCGTCCCTCGACCGGTGCGCGGAGGTTGGCAGTGGCATGGAACCTGCTTTGCCCGGAGACCCGCCGGGTCCGGCGGGACCATGACATCTGGGAGGATGTGATGATGGAACGTGACAGCCGCCGTAGCACGCTCAAGTCGACGGCGCTCGCGCTCGGCGTGCTCTTCGTCGCGACCACCGCCGGGGCGCACGGGCGTAACGCGGGTCGCGGGACCTGCGTGCAGAGCGTCCAGCAGTCGAAAGCCGCCTGCGTCGCCGACTGCGTCGACACCGCCCGCAGCGAGTTCGCGACCTGCTTCGGCCCCGGGAAGGAGTGCGCCCAGACCTGTCTCACCGCGCGCCTCAGCTGCGAGTCCGGGCCCTTGAAGAAGGTGAAGGCCTGCGTCAGCGATCCGGGGAACGCGGACTCCTGCCGGAGCCAGCTGAAGACCGCGCTCCTCGCCTGCAAGACCGACCCGGACCCGATCACCTGCAGGAACGCGGCGGCGCTCAACGCGCTCAAGTGTCGTCAGGCGTGCGTGGACGCGCAGGCGCCGGCGATCCAGATCTGCCGTGACGCCTTCCGGATGTGCCTCAAGGCGTGCCCCAGCTCGCCGAGCGGCGCGTTCCTCGACGCCCAGTTCTAGAGACCTCTTACCCGAGCGGCCGGGGCGGGCGCTCCGCCCCGGCCGTCACGCACCCGGTACGAGAACCGGGTACTCCGCGACGGCGACGAAGCCCATCCGCTCGTAGACCGGCCGGCCCATGTGCGTCGGCTGGAGGCTCGCCAGCGCGGCGCCCCGCCGGAAGCCCTCGCGAACGGCCGTCCACGTGACCGCCTCGGCGTAACCTCGGCGCGCGTGCGCCGGCGCCGTCCCCACCCAGTTGATCCCCGCGACGCCGTGCGAGAGGTACACCGCGGCGGTCGCGACCGGCTCGCCGTGCACGCGCCCGACGAAGCCCTGGATGTGCGGCGCCGCGAGGCTCCCGAGCGACGCGAACGTGTCGTCGCAGAGCTCCGGCTCGATGCCGTAGACCCGGTAGGCGGCCTGGGTCACCGCGATGAAGTCCCGGCGGTCCTGGTCCCGCCGGACCGGCCGGATCTCGAGCCCGGGCGGCTCGCGGCGTGTGCCGGGATCGGCGCGGAGCACCATGTCGATCATCGGGGCGTAGTCCGCGAAGCCGCGCGCGCGGAGCACACCCGCGAGCTCGCCGTCGGCGTGCGCACGGGTCCAGATGGAGAACGCGCGCCCGTCCCGGCCGTAGAAGTCGCGGATGGTGGCGAGGAGGCGGTCGGGGTCGAGCGGCGCGCGCACCATCACCATGTTGTGCCACGGCGTCGCGTGCGGGCGGGACACCATCGTCGCCTCCGGCGTCTCGATGAGCACCGTCCCGCGTGCGAGCCGGCTGATCTCGCGGTACATCTCCCAGGTGTTCAGGTCGACGAGCCGGAGGAGCCGCTCGTGCTCCGCGGGCACGCCGAAGGCGCGGCCGACGAGCGCCGTGTCGAGGTACTCGGTGATCTCGACCACCCGATCGCCGGCGAGGCGGAACACGAAGCAGTAGACGTTGTCGTACGGGCCGCCCGAGACGAGCGTCGCGTGGCCGCGGGCCTCGACGGCCACCCGATCGTTCTCCGCCGTCATCGACACGATCTCGAAGCGGAGCGGCGTCGCGAGCGCCGCGGCGAGCGGGGTGAAGAGGCGCGCCACGATCTCGTCGCGGCCGTGGAGCGTCCCCGAGAGCGCGGTCGTCCCGATGATCGTGTACGAGACGTCCGGAGCGAGCAGCTCGAGGAGGGTGCCGGGGTTCCCGCGGCCGAAGTCGAGGAGCGCGGCCCGGAGGCGTTCCTTCACGGGACCTCCAGCGTCACGCCGGCCGCGCCGCACGGGCAGGGTCCCGGCGCGATCCGTGCCGGGACCTCGCTCGCGTACCGGATCGGTGGCGCGTCGAGGTCGAGCGCCGTCAGGACGAGCGTTCCGTCGCGGCCGGCCGGCAGCGTCTCGCCCGTCCGCGGATCGGCAACCTCCCCGAGCACGCGTTCGTCCACGTGGAAGCGCGACGCGGCGCACGTCCCCGCGACGAAGCTCGTCGCCTCGGGCACGGCGAGCCAGGTGCGCTGCCACCCGTCGAAGCCCGCCCCCGGCGGGACCGCGGTCGCGACCGGGGCGGCCGCGGTGCGGAGCCAGACGATCCCGCGCCACCACGGCCGCGCGCCGGGCGGCGCGGCCGCGAGGAACGCAGGGTCGCCCACGACGACGACGTCGGGCTCGACGCGGTCGAAGAGCTCCCAGCCCGCGCGCGCCGCGGCCTCGCCGTCGACGGCGCCGAGCGGGACGTCGAGCGCGCCGAGCTCCTCCACCACGTCGCCCAGGAGGAGCGCGCCCGGTGTCGCGAGCGCGCCGGGCAGCGTGTTGGCGACCCGCATGCCCGCGCGGAGCCCGAAGCGCTCGAGGAGCCGGACGCCGGCCGCGCGCTCGCGCGCGAGCTCCGCGGGGGACCACGAGAGGACCAGCAGCGACGCGCCCGTGCCGGTCACGCCGACCCGCACGGGCGCCGGCGCACCGGCGGGGCGACGGCTCACGCGCGGCGGGTGGGCGAGCTGGTCGCGAAGGAGATCCTCGCGCCGCGTGAGCTCAGCGGGCGGCATCGTGAGATCCGCGGAGGTGGTCCGCGATCGCCGCCGCCACCTCCTCCGGCCGCTCCATCGGCACGAAGTGGCCGGCGCGCGCGATCGTGCGGAGCGTCGCCGCGGGGAGCCGCTGCATCACGTCCGCGACCGCGGAGTCGCCGAGGCCGGGGCTCTGCTGTCCCCGCACGACGAGCGTCGGGACGGCGAGCAGCGGCAGGAGCGAGTAGCCGTCGGTCATCGGGGCCTCGGCGTAGACCTGGGCCTCGATCTCGCCGGGACAACGGAGCTCGACCTGTCCGTCGGGGCGGTCGGCGACGCCGTGGTCGACGTAGAGGCGCACGAACTCCTCGCGCCACGTCTCGAAGGGCATCCGGCCGCGGAGCGACGCGAACATCGCGTCCCGGCTCGGCCACACGTTCCGACGCTTGCGTGCCCCGGCGGCGAGCGGGCTCTCGTACGCCGGCTCCGTCGTCCGCGGCCCCGGGATCAGGACCGGCTCGATCAGCACCGCGCGCGCGAGCCGCAGCGTCCCGGCGGCGGCCGCGGCTGCGATCGTCGTGGCCCCCTTCGAGTGACCGACGGCGCGGACGGCGTCCAGCCCGAGCGCGTCGAGGAAGCCGGCGAAGTCCGTACCGAACTGCTCCCAGCGATAGCCCGTCGCCGGCTTGTCGCTCTCGCCGTGCCCGCGATGATCGTAGGCGAACACGCGATGCGTCGCCGCGAAGCGGCGCGCGTACGGCTCCCACACCCACGCGTGGAAGCCCGTCGCGTGGAGGAAGACGAGCGGCGGACCGTCGCCGCCGAAGTCGAGATAGTGGAGACGGAGGTCGCCGACGCGGACGTGACGGCTCGCGGGCGCGAACGGGGGCACGAGGATCGGCAATAGCGGCGTGCCCCGGCAGTGTCAAAAGACGCTCCCCTCGTCGAAGAGTTGTTGCGTCATCACGAATAGTCCTGAGCAAGGATCCGGCTTGACCCCGGTTCGGCCGCCCCCGATACTCGGAGCGTGGCCATCAGCGCTTCCCGCATTCGCACCGTGCACGGGCGTCTCGGCGCCGAGGCGTTCCAGGCGGAGGTGCGCGGGTTCCTCGCGAGCCGCTGGAAGTGGGGGCAGAGCGGCGGCGCAGCCATCGAGGCGTTCCTGCGCGAGCAGGTCGACGGGCGTGACCATCCGGAGGCGCGGGACCTGGCGACGGAGGTCCTCGCCGAATTGCTCGCCGCGCAGGCGCCGCGCGTCACCCCGACGCCCGCCCAGCGGCGCGCCATCGCCGCGGGGCGCGCCGCCATCGCCCGTGGGGACTGCGTCACCCTCGACGAGGCGGAGGCGTATGTGGCGGGTCACCGTGCCGAACGCCGTCAAGGTCGCCGTCACAAGGTTTGATCGCGCCGCCGCGGACCGCGTGTTCGCGGCGCTGCGGGAGCTGGCGGTCGATCCCTTCGCCGGGGAGGTCCATCCCCTCGACACCCCCGACAGCTACCTGCGCGTGGTGGCAGGCTGCCTCGTGTTCTTCGAGGTAGACGTGCGCGAGCGGACGGTCGACGTGACCGCCGTCGAGCGCCCGCATTGAGTGCCTCGTCTTCCAGGGCAGGAGAGAACAGCGGCCTCGTGACTCGGCGCGGGGTGCCGTAGTAAGAGCGCGGGATGGACTTCGCGTTCTCGCCGCGCGAGCTCGCATTCGCGGACGAGGCGCGCGGCTGGCTCGAGGCGCACGTCCCGCGCGAGTGGCGTCGCGACCACTGCTGGTCGCGCGCCGAGGACCCGCTCTGGTTCACGATCGCACGCAACTGGCAGCGCCGGCTCTACGAGGGCGGCTGGGCGGCGATCTCGTGGCCGAAGGAGCACGGCGGCCGCGGCGCGACCGTGATCGAGCGCTGGCTCTTCGAGGAGGCGCTCGACCGCTTCGGCGCCCCGCGTCCGGCCGCCGGCGCCTACGTCGACCTGATCGGGACCGCGATCCGCGACCACGGCACCGAGGAGCAGCGCCGGCGCTTCCTCCGCCCGCTCCTGTCCGGCGAGGACCTCTGGTGCCAGGGATTCTCCGAGCCCGGCGCCGGGTCCGACCTCGCCGCGCTCCGCACGCGCGGCGAGCGCGACGGCGACGTCTTCGTCGTCACCGGCCAGAAGGTCTGGACGAGCTACGCCGAGATCGCCGACTGGTGCTTCCTCCTCTGCCGCACCGAGCCCGACGCGCCGAAGCACAAGGGCATCAGCCTCCTCTTGGTCGACATGAAGAGCCCGGGGATCGCCGTCCGCCCGCTCGTGCAGATGACGGGCGACGCGGAGTTCTGCGAGGTCTTCTTCGACGGCGTCCGCGTCCCCGCCGGCATGATGGTCGGGCCGCCGGGTGCGGGCTGGCAGATCGCGATGGGCATCCTCGCGCACGAGCGCGGGCCGGTGTGGACGTTCACGTTCCAGCGGAAGATCCGCCGGAGCTTCGAGCAGCTCGTGCGCGCGGCGCGCGAGCAGCCCGCGGGCAGCGCCGCGCTCGGGAGCCCGGTCTTCCGCCAGCGCCTCGCGCAGGCGTGGGTGGAGGTGGAGCTCCTCCGTCTGGTCGGCTACCGGAGCCTCACCCGCCTCCTCCGCACCGGGCAGCCGGGCGTCGAGAGCTCGATCGAGAAGGTGCTCGGCAGCGAGACGGACCAGCGGCTCCAGGAGCTCGCGATGGACGTCCTCGGGCCCGCGGCGATGCTCGACGACGACCGGCGGCGCGCCTACCTCTACTCGCGCTCGGAGACGATCATGGGCGGGACGTCCGAGATCCAGCGGAACGTGATCGCGCAGCGCATCCTCGGCCTGCCGCGCTGATCGCGCGGGCCGGCTCAGCCCGCGCTGGGACCCGGCTCGGGCCTCGCGACCAGCCGGGCGACCATCGCGACCAGGACCACCACGGCGAGGACGAGCGCCGCCCAGAAGAGACGCTCGTCCAGCGCGGGAGCCGCGGTGGGCGCCGCCGGCGGCGCCGCGCCCTCCGGATCGGCGACGACCTCGTGCGCGCTCGCGCCGACGAGCCGCGGCACGAGGAGCGCCAGGTCGTAGCGCGGCGCCCCGAGGGTGGGGTCGCCGTAGAGGAGCGTCAGCTCCTCCTCGTCCGGACGGAAGAAGCGGAGCCGGTGCGCGGGAAGGAGGAGCCTCGGGCGTTCGAGCGGGAGCGGGCTGTTGTCGCCCTCGTCGACGACGAGCGTCGCGCCCGCGACGTCGAGCCGCGGAAGCCCGAGGACGAGCGGCGGCGCCGCGGTGTCCGGGTCGGCGTGCCGCCAGATGGCGGTCGCGACGGTCTCGGTCTGCTTCTCCGCGCGCGGGTCGACGGGCAGCCGCTCGACGCGGACCCAGACGCGGCGCTCGAACACGCGGGCCGTGGTCGCGACCACGAGCCGCGACGGGGGCAGACGCTCGTACGGCAGTGTGAGCTGGTAGCGCGAGGCCCCCTTCGGCTCCGAGTCGCCCGCCGGCGCCGGGACGAGCTCGGCGAGCTCCACCGCGAGCGGCTCGTCGAGCCGCTCGACGACGTACGGCACCTGCCGCGCGCCGGCGCCGGCGAGGCGCACGTCGGCGAGGTCCTGGCTGTGCGCGAGCACCGCGACGTCGAGAACGATGGCCGTGAGGCCGTTCGGCCCCGGCGGGATGCGACGCACCCAGCGGAAGCGGCCGGGGTCGATCGCGGCCCCCGTTCCGGGGAGCGCGCTCTCCGTCGCCGGCGGCTCGGCCTCGGCGGGCGCGAGCTCGCGGACGTCGCCCCAGGCGGCCTCCGCGAGGGGCTGGCGCGCCGTCGCGTCACGCATCGCCTCGAGGTCGTAGCGCGGCGCCTCGAGCCTGGGGTCGCCCCAGCGCGCCGTGAGCGACGCGCCCGTGGGGCTCTCGAAGTAGAGCCAGGGCAGGGGCGCCAGCTCGGCCTCCACGCCCGTCAGTTCGAGCGGCGGGTTGGTCCCGTCCTCGACCACCAGGTCCAGGTCCGCCTCGTGCGACGGCATGATCGGGATGCGGAGGTCGGCGGCCACGAGGTCGCCCTGCACGGTGCGCCGTAGCGTCGCGCCTCCGAGCGGGAGGGGAGCCATCTCGGCGCCGGCGAGACGGGCCTCGCTGACGCGCGCCGTGCGCAGGAGGTGCCCGCCGCCGCACGCGAGCCGGAGTGCCACGACGGGAAGGTCCGGACCGGGGAGGCGGAGGCGGAAGCGGCTGTGGCCGGGCTCGCTCGCGCGGCGCTCGAAGGCGACCGGGAAGGTCGCGGGCGGCGGTGGCGCCTCGGGCACCGCGACGTGCGCGACGACCGTCGTCGGCATCGGGACGCGCGCGCTCGCGCGGTCGTCCCACGTGAGGCGCAGGTAGCGGAACTCGCCCGGCGGGAAGGTGAGCTGGGTGCCGGCGAGCCCCTCGTCGGGGAGGTCGAAGAGCGTGGCCTCGCCTGCGAGCACGTCCCAGTGGTCGCGGTCGCCGCTCCCGTCGAGCCGCGCCCGCTTCATGAAGGGACGCGGCAGTCCGCCGATGCGCAGGCGGTCGATCCGCTGCGCCGACCCGAGGTCGACCTCGAAGCCGCTCGTGTCGTCGGTGGCCGGGACGGCGAGCGTGCGCCCGGCGACCCAGCTCTCGACGGGCGTCGGGGGCGGGATCAGGAGGTACGGCACCTCGGCGCCCGACGCGTCGTGGAGGCGGAGGTCGTCGAGGCCGGTCACCACGCGCGCGCCGCCCGCGAAGCGCAGCGGGCGGGCGCCCACGAGGAGCGGCACGTCGACGGCGAGGCGGTTCGGGCCCGGCCCGCCGGGCGTCACCGGGCGCTCGCGACGAAAGCTCGCCGCGCCGGCATGTGCGACGAGCGCGAGCCCGAGGACGACCGCCGCGGCCCTCACGTCGCCTCCTGCCGGGTGAACGCGAACCGCTGGAGCAGGAGCGCGACGAGCGTGAGACAGAGCGCGAGCCCGACGAACGACCCGACGCGGTAGAGCCCGCCGAGCCTCCAGAGGTCGTGCAGGAAGGCCTTCACGACCGTCACGACGAGGAGGGCCAGCGACGCGATCCGGGCCGAGCGGCTCACGCGCGCGATGCCCGCCGCGAGGAGCGCGATCGCGAAGGCCGCCCAGCCGAGCGTATAGGTCAGGTCCTGCGCCAGGTCCGCGGAGAAGTTGAACGTCAGGGTGGCGCCCTTCGAGTAGAAGTCCGCGATCTCGATGTTCAGGAGGAGGAAGAGGAGGATCGCGGCGCCGCCCGCCAGGAGCTGGCCGGAGCGCGGCCACCCGGGGACGAGCCTGTCGTCCGTGCCGCGGAGGAACCACGTCGCCACGAGGAGCGCGCCCGCCGCGGTGAGGTACGTGTAGAGGTACCAGTTGACGATCGGCGCGGTCGCGCGCGGGTGATAGGCGAGGACCGCCGGGTTGAGCGCGAGGCGCACGAAGACGGCGCCGCCGAGCCCGACCGACCAGAGGACGAGCTGGCGGAAACGGATGTGCCGGTGGAGCCAGGCGAGCGCTGCGGCCTCGAGCGCCCAGCCGACCGTGATCCACTCGCGCGAGAGCTGGAGCGGGATCGCGACCGTCGCGAACGCCAGCACCGCGCCCGCGACCAGCGCCACGCGCCCGCCCGTCGGCTCGGTCCGCTCCTCGATCTCGACGAGACGCCGGAGGAGCGTCAGCATGAGCATGGCCTCGACGAGCGGCACGACCGCCACGAGGTGGTTCCAACCCGCGGTGAGGAGGCAGCGCCGGGCGAAGTAGAGGAACGGCAGCCCGGCGAGCGCCGCGGCGAGCCAGGGCTCGTACGCCCGGCCGGCCCGCCGGCCGAGGACGAGGGGATACGCCACGAACACGGCGTAGATCGCGGAGAGAAAGCCGAGGCCGCCGCGCCACGTCTCGCCCCCGAGGTGCGCGAAGACCCAGAGCGCCGTCGCCGCCGTGGTCGGCACGAGCGCGACGAGGGCGAGCTGGTGACGCCCCGTCGCCCAGGCGAGCGCGAGGAACGCCACGAGGAGGGCGACGTGCTCGGCGACGAGGACGCCGAGCCCCGGGGCGCCGGCCGCGCTGGCGGCGACGATCGCGATCAGCTGCGCGAGGAGGACGCCCGTCACCCCCGCGGTGAGGAAGTCGCCCAGCTGCGCGAGGCGGCGGCGCGCGAGCGGCAGCCAGCCGATGCCGAATGCCGCGATCGCGTCGGCCGAGAGCATGGCCACGAGCGGCCACGTGCCGCCCTGGACCCGCAGGAGCCAGAAGAG
The DNA here is from genome assembly GCA_964562865.1 of uncultured Binatia bacterium (SeqCode). Classification (GTDB taxonomy): domain Bacteria; phylum Desulfobacterota; class Binatia; order DP-6; family DP-6; genus CAZLYE01. Next base: position 14,292 of record CAZLYE010000604.1, read on the forward strand.
GACGACGAGCTGCGAGGCGCCGACCGCTGCCACCTGGAGCTCGGCACTCGGGACGGCGAGCGCGGCCGCCCCGAGGGCGAGGTCGAGCACCGCGAGGATCCCGAGCCACGGCCACGGCGGCACGGAGAGCGCGGGATGCACTACCACGGCCACGAGGAAGAGGTGTCCCACGAGCGCGAGGTGGATCGGCGCACGGCCCGGCGCCCCATCCCCCGTCGCGCGCGTCCAGGTGTTCCCCGCGAGCACGAGGAGCGCGAAGCCCGCCACCACCACCAGCGCGGGCAGGAGGAGCGCCGCGGTCATCGCCGTCGCCCACCACGTCCCGAGCACCACCCACGAGAGGACGATCCCGGCGACGCGGAGCGGGGCGCGCGTCGCGCCCGCCATCGCCGCGAACCCCACGTTGACGACGGCGAGGAGGAGTGCGATCCCCCAGAGCGCGAGGCGGGCGACGGGGCCGGCGGCGAGGAAGAAGAGGAGGCCGAGGCTCGCGAGGAGCACGAGCCCGCCGCCGTCGCCGGCGCCGAGCGTCCCGCCCCGGCGCCGCGCCGCGACCGGCACGGCGAGGTAGAGGAGGGCGAAGCCGGTGTAGATCACGAGCGCCCCCAGGAGGCGTGCGGGAGCCAGGTGGAGGAGCGACCAGACCGCCTCGGTCGCGATCGCGAACGCCGCACCGACGAGGTAGAGCGCTCCGTCGTCGCGGACGACGGCGACGACGCCCACGGCCGCGAGCAGCACGAAGAGCGTCGTGAAGAGCAGGCCCGGTGCCGCCGTCGCCGGCTCGATCGCGGCGAGAACCGGGAACGCGAAGAGCAGGATCGACGCAGCGAGCGCCGTCCGCTCGCCCTCGCGCGTGAAGGGCCGTCCCTCCAGGCGCGCGGCGGTCGGCGCGAAGAGATAGAGCCCGACGAACGCGGCCACGAAGGCGAGGACGCCCGGCCACGCCCCGGGCCGGTACGACCGCGCGAGCCACGTGGCGAGCGAGAGCACGGTCGCGAGCGCGCCGAGCGCGTGGAGCCGCTCCGGACCGCGCGCGATGGCGACCACCGCGAGCCCGACCGCCACCAGGAGCACGAAGCCGAGGAGGAGACCCCAGTGCCCGCCGTACGCCGGCACGGCGACGAGGTAGAGGCCGAGCAGCGGGGCGAGCGCGGCGGAGACCCACGCGGCGCGCGCGAAGAGGCCGTCCGGGGCCTCGTCCGGCTGCGCGCCGAGCGAGAGGGCGGCCACCTGCACGATCGGGAAGACGAGGAAGATGCCCATCGCGAGCGGCAGCCGCGGGGCGTCGAGGAAGCGGAGGACCCATCCCCACTGGTAGATCGCCGTGAACGCGACGCAGAGGACCGAGAGCACGGCCCAGCGCTTGCGCTGCGCCACCCAGGCGAGGCCGACGTTGAGCAGCAGGAGGTAGCCGAAGAGACCGATCGGCCGGTCCGCGCCGTTCGAGAGGAGCGCGGGCGTCGCGAAGCCGCCGACCAGCCCGAGGAGCGCGATGAAGACGGAGTCCCGCCGGATGGAGAGGAGGACGGCCACGGCGGTGACGAGCGCCATCAGCACGAAGGTCGGCGTCTGCCCGATGAGGCGCCAGAGGACGTGCGACGCGAAGAGCGTCGCGAACAGGATCGCGATGCCGGCAGCGTCGAGCGAGTTGGCCGTGACGGCGTAGCCGCGCGCGGCGCGGAGCTCGCAGGCGACGAGGAGCGCCGTCCCGACGGTGAGCCCGATCGCCATGCGCATCGCCGGGCCGAGCCAGCCGTGCTCGATCGAGTAGCGCAGGAAGAAGATCGCGGCGAACACGAGCGCGATGCCCGCGGTCCACGAGAAGAGCTTGACCCCGACGAACCCCTCCCAGTCGATGCGGCCGATGCCCGCGAGCGTGACGCGCTCGATCGGCGACGGCTCCGGCTGGCGGTCCGGACGCCTCGGCGGCTCGGGCGGGGCGGCGAACGGTGGGGGAGGGACGCGCTCGGGCGGCCGCTCCGGCCGGAGCACGGGAGACGGCGCGGGCCGAGCCGCTCCGACCGGCGGCGGCACGGGCTCGGGCTCCTCGTGCGGGGCCGGCGGCCGCCCGTGCTCGAGCTCCCAGACGCGCGCGCTGAGCGCGGCCACCTGCCTGGCCAGCGCTTCGAACCGGTTCCGAACCCACCACACGACGCCGGCAAAGCCGGCGACCACCACCCAAAAGGACATGAGCAGCCCCCTGCTCCCCCCCTCGTCCCCCGGCCACTGTACCCGTGGCCCTGCTGTGTCTCTAGCTCCGCAGAGGGGCCCGGAGCTCGATCCGGGGCGGGGCGGCGGTCACGGCCTCCCGGAGGGACCCACCCCCCCGCACGACGGCGAGGTCGGCCTGGATGCGGCGTTCGAGCGCGTCCACGGCGACGCCCCACGCGACGGCCGGGAAGGCCGCGAGCTTCTCCGCGGCGAGGGCCAGCATGCGGGCGTCGCCCGGATGTCCCGACGCGGCCTTGTGGTAGGCGACCGCGGTCTGGACGAGCGCGATCAGGAGCTCCCATCGGCCGTCGCCCTCCACCTCGTCGAGGAGGGCCTCGAAGGCCTCGTGCGCCTCGAAGAACTCGCCGCGGTTGAAGCGCCGGACGCCGTCGACGAAGCCCGCGGGCATCGTGGTGGGGTCAGGCACCCCAGTTGCCGACGTCGACGCCGAGCGCCCGGATCCCGGCGATGACGCGCTCCGGACGGAACGTGACCGGCGGCCAGTCGTAGCGCCACATCCGGTTCTTCCCGGTGTCCCTGACGAAGCGCTCGGCCTGCTCGAGCGTGAAGAGCACGCCGCGCCGGGAGACGTTCCGCTCGTGGGCGAGCGCGTGCTCGGCGTCCAGCACGTAGTTCATGCTGTCGCACATGCAGACGATGTTCACCGTGTTCCATTCCCGCGGCGTGGAGCTCACGTGGATGAGCGTGGAGGCCGGGTTCCTGGAGACGAGCTCGCCGTCGCGCGTCACGACCGTCACCGGGGCAAGGCAGCACGCGCAGTACGACTCGAGACGCACCTCCTTCCCCGCGAAGGGCGGCATCCGGGAGAGCGCGATCGACTCCATCGCGCAGCCGGCCCACGTGTGGAAGCGGCCGTCGAGGTGCACTGCGACCTGGCTCGGGTAGCTCGAGAACGGCTGGAGCTTCAGGAGATTGCAGTTCTGCGTGGCGTGGTCGACGGTGCAGATGAGGCCGAGATCCAGCTCGCGGTACGCCTCGATCAGGCGTTCGCGCGGGAGACGCGTCGCCTCGTGCGCGGCGCGCAGGTTCGGCCCGTGGCCGTGGGCGCACCAATATTCGTAGACGAATTGGCGCAACGCGAGGGCGTCGTCGCTGAACACGAAGTCGGGTACGTTCTGGGGCATTGCGCTCGGTTGCGAGAGGGCCCGCTGTAACTGTCTGCCCCCGGGGTTGTCAATCGACGTTTGCGCCAGTCGGACGGGCCTCTTCAACGCGCCTGCGCGCTGTCATTGTGAGAATCTGGCGCTGGCGGGCCGACCGCACGTAGATCCTCGCTCCGCTCGAGAGATGCGCGACCCAAAGGACCACACTCCCATCGGCTGGTTGCGACGCATCTCGATGTTTTCCAGTGCCGAGAAAACACTGCGGCCCTGGTCGCGAGAATCTCAATTCACGCCGTGCGCGATCAAGATCGCCC
>CAZLYE010000605.1:0-2898 GCA_964562865.1 uncultured Binatia bacterium (SeqCode)
TCGGCCGCCATCCGGCGCGCGAACTCGTGCGCGACCCGGCACCCGGGCGAGTCCTGCCGCAGACGGGCCGATCCGAACACGCTGATCTTCCGCACGCGCCCGTACGGCGCGAAGACCTTGAAGGCGTAGCGCAGCTCGCGCAGCGCGGCGTTCAGGAGCTTCACGTCTCCGAGCCGCGTCCCGTCGCGGAGGAGCTTGAGACACGTCTCCACCATCTCGCGGACGAGCTGCTCCTCGGGACCGAGCCGTCCCTCACCCTGGATGCGGGGCAGGAGCTCCGTCAGGAGGCTCTTCCGTTGACGGCGACCCCTCGGCGACTTCTTCGGCAGCAGCATCGCTCTCCTTCCGAATAACGCGGCGCCATTTTGCCGTGAAGCCCGGCGGGTTGCGAGCTTGCCGGGCCGCGCAACCGCCAGTATCTTCGCCCCCGTGCCGGCTCCGCGCGACGTCCTCCGCGCCATCCGGGAGGAGCTCCGCCAGATCTTCCTCGAGCGCGACGAGCTGATCGACGGCGCGCTCGTGGCGCTCCTCGCCGCGCAGCACGTCCTCGTGATCGGCCCGCCGGGGACCGCCAAGTCCATGCTCGCCGACGAGATCTGCCGGCGGCTGACGGGTGCCGGCTACTTCCAGTGGCTGCTCACGCGTTTCACCACCCCCGAGGAGCTCTTCGGCGCCGTCAGCCTGAAGGCCCTGGAGCAGGACGACTACCGGCGCCTCACCACGCACAAGCTCCCCGAGGCGCACATCGCCTTCCTCGACGAGGTGTTCAAGGGGAGCTCGTCGATCCTCAACACGATCCTCACGCTGATGAACGAGCGGCGCTTCCACAACGGGCGCGAGGTGGTGTCGGTCCCGCTCCTCACGCTCTTCGCCGCCTCGAACGAGCTCCCCGAGGACGACGAGCTGCTCGCGCTCCACGACCGCTTCCTCCTCCGCTTCGTCGTCGACTACGTGGGGGAAGACTTCCGCTTCCTGAAGCTCCTCCAGGCGCGACCCGCCGCGGTCCGGACGACGCTGCCGCTCGACGCGCTGGAGCGGGCGCGCGCCGAGCTCGAGAGCCTGCCCGTGCCCGGCGAGGTCCTGCGCGCCATCACGGACCTCCGGCGGGAGCTCCGCACGAAGGGCATCGTCGCCTCCGACCGCCGCTACGCGCAGGCGCTGGGCGTCCTCCGCGCCCACGCGTACCTCGCCGGCCGCGACGCCGTCGCCGACGAGGACGTGCCGTTCCTCGAGCACGTCCTCTGGCGCGACCCGGCCGAGCGCGCGCCGGTGCGGGCCACGATCCGCGAGCTGCTGCGCGGCTACGAGGACGAGGTCCGCGTGCTCCTCTACCAGTCGCGGGAGCTCCGGGAGTACGCGCTCCGGAGCTGGGACAGCCGCGAGCTCCAGAGCCGGGCCGCGGTCGAGGCCCACGCGAAGATCCGCAACATCCTCGGCAAGGTCGACACGATCCTCTCCCAGGCGCGCAGCGGCGGCCGCCCGGTCGACCGTGTCGAGGCGCTCCGACGGGAGATCGCCGAGATCGAGCGCGAGATGCTCGGACGGCTCTGATGCCCGCCCGCCGCAAGCGGACGCCGCCCTCGCGGACCGTCCTCATCCCGCCCGACGAGCACTGCTGGGTGGAGAGCGACGCCTACGACCGGAGCGCGTTCGCGACGCTCCTCGCCGGCTCGCCGTCCCTCGGCAAGGTCGCCGACGACGGGGGCGCGCTCGTCCCGCACTTCGAGAACCTCCTCGCGGACGTGTTCTGCCTCCTCTTCAAGCTCGAGCCGCGCTTCCGCGACCCCGATGCGGTTGCGCCAGCCGCGGCGCTCAACCGCGCGCTGCTGGACGCCTTCCGCGACCACCCGCTGCTCGAGCACCTCCGCGAGCAGACCCAGCTCGACGAGACGCAGGCGGGCCTCGGCACGCTGCTCATCGGCGAAGAGATCCTGGCCCTCCTGCGGGAGGAGCGCCTCCTCCCGCGCGGCGACCTCCTCGACCTGTGGGACCTCGAGCGCCGCGAGCAGGAGCTCCGCGCCCGTGGCGAGGAGCTGAAGGACCTGGACGAGGTGGCGAAGGAGGGAGACGCCGACGCCGTCGCGAAGGCGCGCGACGACCTCGCCCACGCGGCCGCCGTCGCCGAGGCGCGCCTCCGGCAGAAGGGACGGCAGGTCGCGGAGCGACTCGGCGAGATGCCGGCGCGCGCGCGCGGCGCGCTGCCCGGGTCGGCGGCGGGACTCTCGCGGAAGCTCTCCGAGGCGGCCGAGGAGTCGCAGCGCTGGGGGACGGGGCTCGGCGCCGGCGGCCGCACGTCGCCCGGGCGGCAGATCGAGCTCGGCCGGCGGCTCGCGACCAACCCGAAACTCCGGAAGCTCGCGGCCGTGGTCGGCCGCATGCGCGAGCAGGCCCTGGCGCTCCGCCGCCGCCCCTTCGAGCGCGCGAGCGAGGAGGTGTTCGACGTCCGCCTCGGCAGCGACCTCGACCGTCTCCTCCCGCCCGAGCTCCTCGCGCTGCACCACCCGCTCCTCCGGCGCGACTTCGCGCGGCGCCTGGTCGAGGGCCGTCTCCTCTCCTACGCGCTCCGCGGCCCGGACGAGCGCGGGCGCGGCCCGATGATCGTCTGCCTCGACGGCTCCGGCTCGATGGCGGGCGACAAGGAAATCTGGTCGAAGGCCGTCGCGCTGACGCTGCTCGAGATCGCGCGGCGGCAGCGGCGGCTCTTCCGCTTCATCTGCTTCTCGTCGGCCGACACGCCGCTCTTCACCCTCGACCTGAACCCGCGCGAGCGCCACGAGGTCCAGGAGGACCGCGCGCTCGACGTCGCCGAGTACTTCCCCGGCGGCGGCACCGACTTCCAGATCCCGCTGTCCGCCGCGCTCGACTGCCTCCGCGCGTCGCGCTACCGGCGGGGCGACG
>CAZLYE010000606.1:0-3462 GCA_964562865.1 uncultured Binatia bacterium (SeqCode)
GCTTCGCGGCCCTGCTCCTCGCCTCCGCCCTTCTCCACCGGCGGTGGACCGGCGAGGGGCAGCACATCGACCTCTCGCAGGTGGAAGGCGGGATCGTCTGCCTCGCCGAGTCGATCCTGGCCTACACGGCGAACGGCGAGATCCTCGGGCGGTTGGGCAACCGCTCGCCGCGCGAGGCACCGCACGGCGTCTTCCCGTGCGCCGGGAACGACCGCTGGGTCGCGATCGTCGTGCACGACGACGAGGACTGGCGCCGGCTCGTCCGCGCGCTCGGCGAGCCGGCGTGGGCGACGGATCCCGCGCTCGCGACCACGGCTGGCCGCCTCGCGCGGGTGGACGAGGTCGAGCGGCGGCTCGCCCAGTGGACGCGCGACCGCGCCCCCGCCGCGGTCGCGGAGCGGCTCCAGTCCGCCGGCGTCGAGGCGGCGCCGGTCGAGGACTTCGCCGACCTGCACGAGGATCCCCAGCTCGCGCATCGCGCGCACTTCCGGCCCGTCGAGCACGCGGTGCTCGGCCGGCATCCGGTCGAGACGCACGCGATGCGCTTCTCCGCGACGGAGCCTCGCTTCCACTCGCCGGCCCCACGCCTGGGCGAGCACACCGACCACGTCCTGCACGATCTCCTCGGCATGCCGCGCGACGAGCTCGATCGGCTGCGCGCGAGCGGCGTCCTCGAATAGCCGCACCGAGCACGGGTTGAGGGCGCCATCGGGGCCCGCTAAGGTCCTCACCGATGGCCGAGACCCGGGAGGACGTCCGCCGGATCATCGGGGGGCTGGCGCGCACCGTCGATCGCCGCCTCGCCGTCGAGGTGCGCGAATTACCCGGGCAGGAGCGACTCCAGCTCATCCTGACGCACGGGAGCCATCACGCGCACATCGAGACCCCGATCGCGACCGTCCTCGCGGCCGCGGAGAGCGCCGTCGAGCGGAACGATCTCCGGCTGCGCCTCAAGCGCGCGATGGACACCATGCTGTTTCGGCCGATGCCTGACCACCGCATGACGGTGAAGCCGGTGCCGCCGCCGGGCGGCGGGGCACCGTTCCGGTCTCCGCGCGGGCGCGGGCGGTAGAGGCGCGGCTTAGCCGGAGTACGACCGGCGGCAGTGGGGGTCCTCCGCTCGCTCACGCTTCGCGGCGGCTGCGGCGTGGGTTGACGGAACGGTCGCTCGCTCCGCTGCGAAGAGATCGCTCGCGGAGGACCCCCACCGCCGCTGGCGTGCTCCGAGGTACGCGGCGACTCTAGCTCGCGCGGGCGCGGGAGCGGGCGGGCGGCGCGGGCGGCGGAGTCGCCAGCTTCGACTCTTTGGCGCGGAGGTAGTCCTCGTAGTTCCCGAGGTAGCGGACGACCTTCCCGCCGCCCACCTCGAGCACCTGCGTCGGCAGGCGATCGAGGAGGTAGCGGTCGTGCGCGACGATGACGAGCGTCCCGGTGTAGGCGAGGAGCGCCTCGAGGAGGACCTCCTTCGCGGTCAGGTCGAGGTGGTTGGTGGGCTCGTCGAGGAGGAGGCAGTTCGACGGCTCGACGAGGAGCTTCGCGAGCGCGAGGCGGCTCCGCTCGCCGCCCGACAGGACGCCCGTCCGCTTCTCGACCGCGTCGCCGGAGAAGAGGAACGCCCCGAGCAGGCCTCGCACGTGCGGCGCGGTCTCGACCGACGCCGCGCCCATCACCTCCTCGAGCGCGGTCCGCTCGGGGTCGAGCATCTCCGCGTGGTCCTGCGCGAAGTACCCGATCTGCACGTTGTGTCCCACCCGGCGCTCGCCGCCGTCGAGCGCGAGCACGCCGGCGAGGAGCTTGAGAAGCGTCGTCTTCCCGGCGCCGTTCGGCCCGACGAGCGCCACGCGCTCTCCGCGCTCGATCAGCACGTCCGCGCCGTCGTACACGCGGACGCCGCCGTAGCGCTTGCGCGCCCCCGCGAGCTCGAGCACGACGCGCCCGCTCCGCGCCCCCCCCGGCAGACGGATCTTGAGCGTCCGCTCGTGGCCCTCCGGCGGCGGCAGCCGCTCGATCTTCTCGAGCTGCTTCACCCGACTCTGGACGAGCGCCGCCTTCGACGCCTGGTAGCGGAACCGGTGGATGAACGCCTCGATGCGCTCGATCTCCGCCTTCTGCGTCTGGTAGGCCTGCCGCGCGAGCTCGAGACGCTGCTCCCGCTCGGCGAGGTACCGGCTGTAGTTCATCGGGTAGTCCGTCACGCGGGCGTGCAGGACCTCCGCGATGTGGTCGACCGTCACGTCGAGGAAGTAGCGGTCGTGCGCGACCATGACGAGCGTCCCCGGGGATCCGACGAGGAAGCCCTCGAGCCACGTCCGCGCCTCGAGGTCGAGGTAGTTGGTCGGCTCGTCGAGGAGGAGGACGTCGGGACGCCGGAGCAGGAGCTGCGCGAGCGCGACGCGCATCTGCCAGCCGCCGGAGAGCTCGCTGCAGTCGCGGTCGAGGTCGTCGGGACGGAAGCCGAGCCCGCAGAGCACGGCCTCGGCCTCGGACTCCGTGTCGTAGCGCCCGCGGTGGTCCCACTCCTCGCAGACGGCGACGTAGCGGTCCATGACGGCGGCGTACTCCGCACTCTCCGGCGGCACCGTGGCGAGCGCGTGCTCGAGCGACGACCGGCGCTCCGCGAGCGCGTGGAGGTCCGCGAACGCGGCGAGCGCGTGCGCGCGCACCGTGACGCCGCGCGTGCCGAGCACGTGCTGCGGGAGGTAGCCGACCGTCGCCCCGCGCGGGAGGGCGAGCGTTCCGGCGTCGGGCTCCACCTCGCCGGCGATGATCCGGAGGAGCGTCGACTTGCCGGCACCGTTCGGCCCGGTGAGCCCCACGCGCGCGCCGTCGGGCACCGTCCAGGTGACGTCCGAGAGGACGACCTGGCTCCCGTAGCGCTTCGAGATGCCGGCGAGATTCAGCACGGATCGGTCAGGATGCCGGGAGCGCCGCGCAGGGGCAAGCACGAGGTCGGGTCGCGGGGAGCACGAGGGCGACCCGGCTCCGCGCTCAGGAGCGGGCCGCGGGAGGGCGGACGGGAAGCCCCGGCGCGAGCACCGAGCCCGGGTGGACGCCCGTCCACTCGCCGTGCGCGAGGAGCTCCACGCCGCGGACGAAGACGTGCTCGATCCCGTCGGCGCGCGTCACCCAGCGGACGGCCCCGGCCGGGAAGTCGCGGACCTTCTCGGGCGGCCGTGCCCCGACGCGCGTCGGATCGAAGCAGGTGACGTCGGCGACGAGGCCGGGCGCGAGGAGGCCGCGCTCGGGCACGCCGTAGATCGCGGCCGGCATCGACGTGAGCCGCCGCACCGCCTCCTCCCAGCCGAAGAGCCCGCGGCCCCGCACCCAGTGGCCGAGGAGGTGCGTCGCGTAGCCCGCGTCGCAGAGGACGGAGACGTGCGCGCCGGCGTCCGACAGCGCGATCAGGCTCTCCCGTCGCCGCAGGAGATCGCCGACCGCATCGTCGTCGTAGTTGACGAGGAG
>CAZLYE010000607.1:0-4407 GCA_964562865.1 uncultured Binatia bacterium (SeqCode)
GAACGATCCGGTCGACGACCGGCTCGTGCTGAAGCTCATCGAGCTCGCCCAGAAGGCGCCGACCGGGAGCAACGCGCAGAACTGGGAGTTCGTCATCGTGAAGGACCGCGCCACGAAGGAGCGGCTCGGCCGGCTGAACCGCATGGCATGGACGCTCTACGGCGGCCTCGGGCGGCGGGTCGCGCGGAACGACGCCGCCATGCTGCGCATCCTCGACGCCGTGCAGTGGCAGGCCGATCACTTCGCCGACGTCCCCGTGATCGTCGTCGCGTGCCTCCGGGGCCCGCGCGTCTGGTTCCCGCCGATCGCGGCGACGAGCTACTACGGCTCGATCTATCCCTCCGTGCAGAACCTCCTCCTGGCGGCCCGGGCGGCGGGGCTCGGCGCCGCGCTCATCACCCTGCCGCTCTGGAGCACGTGGCTCGCGCGCCGCGCGCTCGGCCTGCCGTGGAGCGTCGCGCCGTGCGCCGTCATCCCGCTCGGCTGGCCGCGCGGCCGTTACGGCCCGACGACACGCCGCCCGGTGGGAGAGGTCGTGCACGTCGACCGCTGGGGCAACCAGCCGTTCCGCGCAGACCGCGGGCGCAGAGCGCTCAGCGCCCCCGCCGGAGCGGCCGGAAGAACGCGCGGAGATCGTCGACCAGCGCGCGCGGCTCCTCCATCGCGGCAAAGTGGCCGCCCGACGGCATGCGCGTCCAGCGCTGCACGTTGAAGGCGCGGTCCGCCCACACGCGCGGGGGCTTGATGAGCTCCTTCGGGAAGATGGCGCAGCCGGTCGGGACCTCGACGCGGAGCCCGGTGGGCGGGAACTTGTCGGCGTGGATCGTCTCGTAATACAGGCGGCACGACGAGTTCGCGGTCTCGGACACCCAGTAGAGCATCACGTTGGTCAGGAGCTGGTCCTTCGTGAAGCGGCGCTCGACGTCGCCGTCGCAGTCGCTCCACGTGCGGAACTTCTCGACGATCCACGCCGCGAGGCCCGCGGGCGAGTCGTTGAGCGCGTAGGCGAGCGTCTGCGGCTTCGTCCCCTGGATGCGCTGATAGCCGGTCTCCTCCTTGAGGAACTGCTGCGCCTGCATGAGGTCGATCATCTCCTCCTGCGTGACGCCCGTCAGGTCGGGGTTCTTCGGGTCGTCGGGCAGCGCGAGCACCATGTTCAGGTGGATGCCGAGCACCTGGGCGGGATGACGCACGCCGAGGTACGTCGTCACCATCGCGCCCCAGTCGCCGCCCTGCGCCCCGAAGCGCGCATACCCGAGCCCGCGCATCAGCTCCACCCAGAGCGCGGCGATCCGCTCCGGCTCCATCCCGGGCGCCGTCGGACGATCGGAGAAGCCGTAGCCGGGCATGGACGGCGCGACGACGTCGAAGGCGTCGGCGGGATCGCCGCCGTGGCGCGCGGGATCGGTGAGCGGTCCGATGATCTCCACGAACTCCGCGACCGAGCCCGGCCACCCGTGCGTGATGACGAGCGGGAGCGGCGCGGGCCCCACGCCGCGCTGGTGGATGTAGTGGATGCGCAGGTCGCCGACGCGCGCGCGGAACTGCGGGAACGCGTTGAGACGCGCCTCGGCCGCCCGCCAGTCGAACCGGTCGCGCCAGTGGGCGATGAGCTCGCGCGCGTAGGCGAGGTTCGTGCCGTACGTCCAGCCCGAGCCGGGGATCTCGTCGGGGAAGCGCGTGCGGGCGAGGCGCTCGCGGAGGTCGGCGAGGACGGCGTCGGGGACGGCGATGCGAAAGGGCTCGATCTGCATGGGTGCTTCTATGCCGCCGCGGCGCTCCGCATCAATCTCGCCGTCGCGGCCGCTGGTCCGGATGTGGCAGCGTGTTGCCCTCCACCCGCGGGAGATCGTCGGCGAGCGCGAGCCACGCGAGGCGCGTCTCGATGCACTGGTGGATCCGTGGCGGCGCCTGCTCCGGGTCGTCGAGCGTCCCGACGTGCACGGAGTAGTAGCGTCCGCCCCGGCCCTCGAACCAGAGCGCCGAGCCGCACTCGCCGCAGAAGCACCGATCGCCCTCGGAGGAGGACGGCCACGCGAGCGGCCGGCCGCGCGTCAGACGGAACGCGCCGCGCTCGACGTACGCACAGGCGAGGACCGGCGCGCCCGTCGCCTTCCGGCAGCGCGAGGAGTGGCACCACACGACGTCGAAGATGCGGTCGATCTCGTAGCGGATCGCGCCGCAGAGGCAGCCGCCCGCGTGACGGTCCGCGGCCATCACAGGAGTCGCATCTGCTCGCCCGCGCGCGCGGGCGGTCGGAACGCGCCGGTCTCGAGCGGCGGCAGCCGACCGTCGAGGCCGTGCTTCCTCGCCGCGACGGCGAAGAGCGCGGCGATCTGCTCCGCGTACTCTCCCTGCCCCCGCTGGCGGTGCCCGAAGCGCGAGTCGCTGATGCGTCCGCCGCGCGTCTCGCGAATGCGGCCGAGGACGCGCTCGCGCCGCTCGGGAAGGTGCTCCGCGAGCCACTGGTCGAACAGCTCGTCGACCGGCTTCGGGAGCCGGAGGAGCACCCAGCTCGCGCTCCGCGCGCCCGCGCGGGCCGCGGCCGCGAGGATACGGGGGATCTCGGCGTCGTTCAGGCCGGGGACGACGGGGCCGATCATCACGGCGACGGGCACGCCGGCGCGTGCGAGAGCGGTCATCGCCTCGAGCCGTCGCTCGGGGCGGGCGGCACGCGGCTCCATCCGCCGCGCCAGCTCGGGATTGAGCGTCGTGATCGAGCAGAACACGTGCGCCGCGCCGTGGCGCGCGAGCTCCGCGAAGACGTCCGCGTCGCGCGCGACGAGCGCCGACTTGGTGATCGCGGCGACCGGGTTCCGGAACTCCGCGAACACCTCCAGGCAGCGGCGCGTGATCTGGAGGCGGCGCTCGACCGGCTGGTAGCAGTCGGTGTTGCCGGAGAGCGCCACCACCTGCGGCTCCCAGCGCGGGGAGGACAGCGCCTCACGCAGGCGCGCGGGCGCGTCGTCCTTCACCAGGATGCGCCGCTCGAAGTCGAGCCCGGCGCTGAAGCCGAGATACTCGTGCGTCGGACGCGCGTAACAGTAGGTGCAACCGTGCTCACATCCCCGATACGGGTTCAGGCTGAAGCGGAAGCCGACGTCGGGGCTGTCGTTCTCGGCGAGGATCGTGCGGCTCGCGTCCCGGTAGAAGAGCGTCGGCGGCTGACCGGCCTGGTGCCCGGGGTCCTCGTCGACGTCCGGGTCGAGCTCGACGTGGAGTGGCTCGTAGCGGTTCGGCGGGTTGAGCGTCGTCCCGCGGCCCGGCGCGTCGGGTCGCTGCATCGGCGCCGGATTGTCGTCCGCTCCGACCGCGGCCGCAACCGCGCCGCTACGGCACGCAGACGAGCTTCAGGGCGTCGGAGTCGCGGGGCCGTCCGCCGGCGCCCGCGGTCCGCGTGCGGAGGACGAGGCTCCCCGCCCGGTGGCCGTGCGTCGGCACGGCGAGCTGGACCGGCCCCGTGCAGTGCTCCGTCGCGTCGAGCGGCGGCGCGAACGTGACCGTGCCGCCGGCGGTCGACGACGGGCCGAGGAGCCCGACCGCCGCGATCAGCGCCTCCGCGCCAGAGGCCGGCGCGAGAAGCGTCCACGTCTCCACGGGCGGGCGACGGCAGGACACACCGTCGCGTATGAACCGGGCGTCGTTGTGGTCGAAGCAGACGGCGACCGTGAACCCGCAGACCCCGGGCGTGGGATCCGCGTCGCAGCCGGCGTCGCCGTCGCGACACCGCTGGCGGAGGGGCGCCTTGCCGTCGGGGCCGGGGCGGCCCGCGGCGTTCGTCACCTGCCACTCGGCTAGGCACTCGGGCCCCGACCCGCCGCCGGGGACGAAGAAGGTCGGGTCGCAGGTCCGCGTGGAGAGCCGGCAGTGCGCGGTGCACGCGAGGGCGCCGCCGGTGAAGCCGAGGGTCTCGCAGGTGCGCCCGCCGAGGTCGGCGCCGTCGCACTGCTCCTTGCCGTTGATCACCCCGTTGCCGCAGAACGTGCACCCCGACGTGTCGAAGTGACACTGGTTGCAGGCGAGCGTGCCGGCCGCGAAGCCGAGCGAGGCGCACGTGTTCCCGCCGAGCGCCTGGCCGTCGCACTCCTCGCCCTGCGCCAGGAGGCCGTCGCCGCAGAGCGTCTGCAGGGTGGTGGTGTCGCAGGCGTCGTTGGTGGGGGTGGGGCCGAGCGTCGTTCCCCAGTCGGCCACGGTGCTCCCGCTGAACCCGATCCGCTGGAGCGAGCGATCGTCCGGCGTGAGCGGCGTCGGCGGGCCGAACGGACCCACGTCTCCCGTGAACTTCCCATACGCGACGCAGTCGATGACGCCGGTCGCGTTCGCCTGGGGCGGATTCACGCGGTAGCAGACGCGGCCGTCGTGCGGGGCGAGCATGCCGGGGGGCAGCACGAAGTCGGGCGTCACGCC
>CAZLYE010000608.1:0-11458 GCA_964562865.1 uncultured Binatia bacterium (SeqCode)
AGCCCGAGCCGCGGCTCGGCGTGCTCCGCCAGCCCGCGCTCGTCGTCTGGGGCGACGCCGACCGCACGCACCGGCGGACTGACAAGCGCTCCATCCTGGCGCACGTCCCGCACGCGGACTGGGAGCAGTACGACGCCGCGGGGCACTTCCCGGACCTCGAGCAGCCGGAACGCATCCGCGACGAGCTCCTCAACTTGCTTCGGTAGGCCACTGGCGTGCGTGTTGGGGGGCGGGGTGCCGGGGGACCCCCGGCGCCCCGCGACCCACGCGCGTCGTGAACGACCTCCGCGGGCGGCGTGGAGGCGGCGGCGCGCTTCGGCTACGATGCCGGCGTGAAGTTCGTCGACGAGGTCCGTGTGCGCGTCGAGGCCGGGGACGGCGGGCGCGGGTGTGTGAGCTTCCGGCGGGAGAAGTACGTGCCGCGCGGCGGGCCGAACGGGGGCGACGGGGGGAACGGCGGGGACGTCGTGTTCGTCGCGGATCCCGGGCTCTCGACGCTCGTCGACCTCTCCTACCCGCAGCACCTGCGCGCCGGGCGCGGCGAGCACGGGCGCGGGAAGGATCAGCACGGCGCGCGCGGGGCCGACCTCGTGCTCCGCGTCCCGCAGGGCACGCTCGTGTACGAGGCGGAGAGCGGCGAGCCGCTCGCGGATCTGCGCGCGTCCGGCCAGCGCGCGGTCGTCGCGCACGGCGGCCGCGGCGGGCGCGGGAACATGCACTTCGCCACGCCGACGAACCGCGCCCCGCGTCGCGCGGAGCCCGGGACGCCCGGCGAGCGACGCGACCTCCGCCTCGAGCTCCGCGTCCTCGCCGACGCCGGCCTCCTCGGCTTCCCGAACGTCGGGAAGTCGACCCTCATCCGCGCCGTGTCCGCGGCGCGGCCGCGTGTGGCGGACTATCCCTTCACGACGCTCGTCCCACACCTCGGCGTGGTGCGCGTGGACGACGACGCGAGCTTCGTCCTCGCCGACGTCCCCGGCCTGATCGAGGGCGCGCACGCCGGGCACGGGCTCGGCACGCGATTCCTCCGCCACCTCGCCCGCACCGCGGTCCTGGTGCACCTGCTGGACATCTCCGGCCTCACGGGCCGCGACCCGCTGGCCGACTTCGACGCGCTCAACTGCGAGCTCGCGCTCGCCGGCGGCGAGCTCGCCGGGAAGCAGCAGATCGTCGTCGCGGGGAAGCTCGACCTCGCGGAGACGCGCGAGCACCTGCCCCGGGTGCGCGAGGCGCTGGCCGCGCGCGGCATCGCGCTCCACGCGGTCTCCGGCGCCACCGGCGAGGGGACGCCGGAGCTCATGCGGATCGTCGGCGACGCCGTGCGCGCGGAGCGCGCGGCGACGCGGACGACCGGTGTGGCGGCTCCCGCATGACGCTCGCGGCCGCCGCCGAGGACCAGATCGCCCACAAGACGCGCCTCCTCCGCCGGGTGCGGCGTGTGGTGGTGAAGATCGGGAGCAACGTGCTGGCCGGCGCGACGGGGCTCCGCCGCGAGCGCGTGCGTGCGCTCGTGGCCGAGATCGCCGACCTCACCGCGGGCGGCGGCCGGCAGGTGGTCGTCGTCAGCTCAGGGGCGGTGGCGGCGGGCGCGGCGCGGCTCGGGCGTCGCCGCTCGCGCATCGAGTGGCGGCAGGCGGCGGCCGCGGTCGGGCAGATCGGACTCATGGCCGCGTACGAGCGCGCCTTCGCGACGCACGACATGCAGGTCGCGCAGGTGCTCCTCACGCACACGGACCTGGCCGATCGGCGCCGCTACCTGAACGCGCGCCACACCTTCCGCACGCTCCTCGACCTCCACGTGGTGCCCATCGTGAACGAGAACGACACCGTCGCGGTCGAGGAGCTGCGCTTCGGCGACAACGACAACCTCTCGGCACTCACCGCGTCCCTCGTCGAAGCCGACCTGCTCGTCATCCTGAGCGCCGTCGAGGGCGTGTACACGCGCGATCCGCGCCTGGATCCGGCGGCGACGGTCGTGCGCGTCGGGCGCGCCGCCGACCCGCTCGTCGCCGAGGTCGCGGGCCCGGCCGTCACCGAGTTGGGCACGGGCGGCATGGCGTCGAAGCTCGCCGCCGCGCAGAAGGCCGCGGCGGCCGGCGTCCCGACCGTGATCGCAGACGGCACCCGGGACGGTATCCTCGCCGCGATCTTCGACCCCGAGGCCGAGGCCGGAACGCTGCTCCTCGCCGACGGCGACCGGCTCGCGCGCCGCAAGCACTGGATCGCCTACACCCTCAAGCCCGCGGGCACGCTCCACCTGGACGAAGGCGCGGAGCGGGCGCTCGCGAAAGGCGGGCGGAGCCTTCTCCCCTCCGGCGTCCGTTCGGTCGAAGGCGCCTTCGGCGTGGGCGACTGCGTGCGGTGCGTCGGCCCCGACGGCCGCGAGTTCGCCCGCGGGCTGGTCAACTACGCGGCCGGCGAGGTGGACCGCATCAAGGGCGCCCACAGCCGCGAGATCGAGCGCGTCCTCGGCTACAAGGGCAGCGACGAGGTGATCCATCGCGACGACCTCGTCCTCGTCGGCGTGCCGCGCGACCGGACGTAGCGCGCGGCGGTGGCACCCGGGCCGGCGGCGGGCTACACTCGTCGTGCGATGGAGGGCATCGAGGCCGCACGGCTGGTCGAGTCGCTCTCCGCCGACGCGCGCGCCGCCGCGCGGGCGCTGGCCGGCGCGTCGACCGCCGCCAAGGATGCCGCGCTCCGCGCGGCCGCGGCGCGCCTCCGTCGCGACGAGGCGCAGGTCGTGCGCGCGAACCAGGACGACGTCGCGCGCGCGCGCGCGGCGGGCGAGACCGCCGCGTTCGTCGACCGGCTGACGCTCACGCCCGCCCGCATCGACGCGATGGCGCGCGGGCTCGAGGAGATCGCGGCGCTCCCGGATCCCGTCGGCGAGACGATCGCGGCGTGGCGCCGCCCGAACGGGCTCGAGATCGCGCAGGTGCGGGTCCCGATCGGCGTCGTGCTCAGCATCTACGAGTCGCGGCCGAACGTCACGGCGGACTCGGCGGCGCTCTGCCTCAAGACCGCGAACGCGGTGCTGCTCAAGGGCGGCTCCGAGGCGCAAGCGACCAACCGCGCCATCGCCGGCGCGATCCGCACCGAGGTGGAGGCGGCCGGCCTGCCGGCGGCGGCCGTGCAGCTGGTCGACGGCGGACGGGACGTCACGCGTGGGCTCCTCAAGCGCGACGACCGCATCGACGTCGTCATCGCGCGCGGCGGCGAGACCCTCAAGCACACGATCCTCGAGGAGAGCCGCATCCCGGTGATCAAGCACTTCGAGGGCATCTGCCATCTCTACGTCGACGCGACGGCCGACCTCGCCATGGCCGAGCGCATCTGCCTCAACGCGAAGGTCGAGCGGCCGAGCGTGTGCAACGCGATCGAGAACCTGCTCGTGCACGAGGCCGTCGCGCCGCGCTTCCTGCCACAGATCGTGACGGCGCTCCGCGCGCGCCGGTGCGAGGTCCGCGGCGACCCGCGGAGTCGCGCGCTCGTCCCCGACCTCGTGCCCGCCACCGACGCCGACTGGGACACCGAGTACCTGGACCTCATCCTGAGCGTCGCGGTGGTCCCATCGCTCGACGCCGCGCTCGCGTTCATCGCCCGGCACGGGACGGGGCTCGCCGAGGCGATCGTCACCGCGGACTACGCCGCGTCGCGCCGCTTTCTCACGGAGGTGGACGCGGCCGCGGTCTTCGTGAATGCGTCGACGCGCTTCACCGACGGCCACGAGTTCGGCTTCGGGGCGGAGGTCGGCATCAGCACGAACCGACTCCACGCGCGCGGCCCGATGGGCCTCCGCGAGCTCACCACGTACAAGTACCAGGTCCTCGGGAGCGGCCAGATCCGCGCGTGAGCGGCGTCGGGATCTTCGGCGGGACCTTCAACCCGATCCACCTCGGGCATCTCCGCGCCGCCGAGGAGGTGCGCGAGGCGCACGGCCTCACCGAGGTGCGGCTCGTGCCCGCCGCGCTTCCGCCCCACAAAGAGGCCGCGGGGCTCGCGGGGGCGGCGCACCGGCTGCGGATGGTCGAGCTCGCCGTGGAAGGTGTGCCGGGCTTCCGGGTCTCGCGGCTCGAGCTCGAGCGGCCCGGGCCCTCGTTCTCGGTCGACACGCTGCGCGCCGTGCGCGCCGAGGTGGGCGACGCCGAGCGCGTCGTCTTCATGCTCGGGTTCGACGCGTTCCGCGACTTCCACACGTGGAAGGAGCATGCGGCGATCTTCAGCCTGTGCGATGTCGTCGTCGTGACGCGCCCACCTGCACCTGCTCTGCTGTCGCACGAGGAGATTCCTCTTGCGGCTCGGGAATCCTTCTGGTACGACTCGGACAGTGAGGTTTTCCGCCACCGGTCGGGGCACGTGCTGACGCTTCAGCGGATCACGGCCCTCGACATCTCGGCGGCCTCGATCCGCGCGCACGTCGCCGTCGGCCGCTCGATCCGGTTCCTGGTGCCGCCGGCCGTCGACGCCTACATCGCCGCGCACCGACTGTACCGACGGGAGGACGTCTCGCGTTGACCCGGCTCCCCGGCTGGGAGCGGGCGCTCGAGTGCACCCGCGCCGCCCTCGACCACAAGGCATACGACCTCGTGGTGTTGGAGATGGCCGGCATCTCGTCGATCGCCGACTACTTCGTCATCTGCAGCGGACGGTCGGACACGCAGGTGCAGGCGATCGCCGACGCGATCGACGAGAACCTCCGTGGGCGCGGCGAGCGGCCGCTCGCCGTCGAGGGCGTGCCGCACGGCCAGTGGGTGCTCATGGACTACGGCGACGTCGTCGTCCACATCTTCTACGTGCCGGTGCGGGAGTTCTACAATCTCGAGCGGCTCTGGGTGCGCGCGCCGCGCGTCGAGCTGCCCGAGCCGTTCCAGAGCCAGGCGCGCAGCCAGAAGACCGGCACCGAAGGCCGCTGACGGCGGCGCGCCGATGACGCGCTGGCTGGTCGCGCTCGCCGCCGCGGCTCTCGTCATCGCGGCCGGCTGGGTAATGTTCCTCAATCCGCACCCGGTGGAGCTGCACCTGACGCCGGAGCGTTCCGCGACCTGGCCGCTCGCGGGCATGCTCCTCGTGTCCTTCGCGGCCGGCGGCGCCGTCGTGGGTGCGTTCGCAGCCGTGCGTGCGGGCGCGCGCGGGTGGCGGAGCTGGCGCAGCGCCCGACGCGGGCGGCACGCGGCGCGCCGTGCGGCGGTCGTCTCGCGCGTCCGGCAGCTCGTGTGGGCCGGCGATTACCGACAGGCGCGGACCGAGCTCCTCCGCGGCGAGCGCGACGTGCCGGCGGACGGCGAGCGTCTCGTGCTCCTCGCCGAGACGCATCTCCACGAGGGCGACGTCGCGGGGGCGCGGAAGGTGCTCGAGGAGGGCATCCTCCACGTCGGCCTCGAGCCGCGGGTCCTCGATCTGCTC
This sequence comes from uncultured Binatia bacterium (SeqCode), assembly GCA_964562865.1. Taxonomy (GTDB): domain Bacteria; phylum Desulfobacterota; class Binatia; order DP-6; family DP-6; genus CAZLYE01. The sequence continues at coordinate 5,407 of CAZLYE010000608.1, forward strand.
GCGGACGCCGCCGAGCGCTCGGGCGATCTCCGGGGCGCCGCGGACGCGCTCGAGCGCGCGCGCCTCGCGCAGCCGGACAGCCCGCGCCTCGCGCGACGTCTCCGCGACGTCTACGCGCACGCGGGACGCTGGGGGGAGGCGCTCGCGCTCCAGGGGGAGATCCTGCTCCGCATCCACGACACCGCGACGCTCGCCCGTGAGGAGGAGGTGCTCCGTGGGCTCCGCTACCAGGCCGCTCTCGCCGAGCCCGACCCGCGCAGGTCGTCCCGCCTCCTCCTGGCACTCGCCCGCGAGGACGCGAGCTTCCTTCCCGCCTGGGTGGCCGCGGGCGACCTCCTCCTCCAGGCCGGGCGACGCTTCGCGGCGCGCCGGGTGTGGGAGCGCGGCGCGCGGCACCGTCCCGCCGCCGTTCTCCTCGAGCGCATCGAGCGGCTGAACGCGAGCGAGGGCAAGCCCGAGCGGACGACGCGTCTCTATCGTCGGCTGCAGCGCCGGCATCCGGACGCCGGCGCCGTACCGCTCATGCTCGCGCGCCACCTGATCGTGCTCGGCCGCCTCGACGACGCCGCCGAGGTGCTGAACGAGCTTCCCGCGCCGGTCGCCGAGCATCCGCTGGTCCACGTCCTGTGGGGCGAGGTGCACCGCCGACACGGGAACCACAACGTCGCTGCGGAGACCTACGCGCGCGCGTTCGGCGGGGACCTGGGCGCCGGCGGGCCGTTCCGCTGCACGGCGTGCCGGCACGTCGCGCCCACGTGGACCGGGTACTGCCCGGAGTGCCACCGCTGGGGGACGTTCGAAGGACGCGTCGAGGGCTCGGGCGAGCCGGGCTGGAGGCCGGCGGTCAGTACGTGATCGAGGGCAGCCAGGCGCCCTGCGGCTCGTTGTAGAGCCCGATCGTCATCAGCGTCATCGGCTGCACGACGCGGAGCCCGTGCTCGAGACACCAGCGCATGAGGCCGGCATTCCGCGTCGGGACGAGGAACCCCGGGCCGACGAACGCGGGCGCCGCGGCGATGAGCGCCTCGACGTCGCCGTTCGTCTCGCCCACGGCGTGCGCGAAGAAGGCGACCCCGGTGGCGTAGCCGGTGAGGCGGCCCTCGCGCTCGACCACCGAAGCCGTCCCCTGCCCGACGGCGTCGCGGAGCTCGCCGTCGCGCGTGTGCCCGTGCACGCGGAGGCACAGTGCGTTCGCCGCGGCGACGTCGGCGTTCGTCGCCGGACGGACGCGGCATCCGGGCAGCGCGGCGCCGAGGGGCGCCCCTGCATGCAGGAGAGCGGCTCGCGCGCGTCGAACCCGAGCTTCGTGTAGAGCGAGAGCGAGCGGTTGTGGAAGGCGGCCTGCACGAGCCGCACGCCCGGGAAGTGGCGCGCCGCCGCGCGCTCGAGCACCCAGCCCATCAGGCGGCGGCCGACGCCGCCGTTCTGCGTGTCGGGGTCGACCGTGATGGGGCCGATGCCGGCGATCGCCGAGCGCTCGTCGAGCACGTTGCTGCCGACGATGCGGCCGTCGTGCTCGGCCACGACGCCGTGGAATCCCGGATGCGTGAAGCACAGGGAGAGGAAGGCGACGGCGACGTCGGCGTTCGGGAAGTCCGGAGGGAAGCCGTGCTCCGCGTTGATCCGGGTGAAGGCAGCGTGACAGATCCGGCCGCAGGGCTCGGCGTCGGCCGGCGTCGCCGGGCGGAGCATTGGGCTCACGCCGCCGCCTTCGCGCCGAAGAGGTGCGCGTGCATCTCCGCGAGGCTGGCGAGATCGTGGACGTCGCGCGCGAAGTTCGGGATCTGGACGACCGGGATCCCGCGCGGGATGCCCGCCCCGAACTGCTCGATCCGGAGCGACTCGCCGCGCGCGAGCGTCTGGTAGTCGACGAAGTTCGCGGCGAGCTCGCGCGCCTCCCCCCCCGAGCCGCCGAGGGCAGCCGTGACGGTGCGCGCGACCTGCTCCGCGTCCTCCGGCCCGATCTCGCCGCGTCGCGTGCCCCGGCCCGGCGGCCGGTACTCGCGGTGGACGCGGTTCAGGACCACGCCCTTCAGCGGCATGCGGAGGCCCGCCATCTTCGTCGAGAGGTACTCGGCGTCGCCGAGGACCTGCTCCTCGGGCCCGGTGACGAGCACGAAAGCCGTCTCCGCTCCGCGGAGCACGCTGTAGGCGCGCTCGACGCGCGGCTGGAAGTTCTCGAAGAGCCCGCTCATGCTCGAGAAGAAGTCCGAGATCTCCGCCAGCGCCGAGATGCCCGTCGCCTGCTCGAGCCGGCGGAGGAGAAACCCCGCGGTCCGGTTCATCGCGCGCAGCGCAGACCATCCCGCGGAGAAGTAGGGGCGGACGAACCAGCGGACGATCCGCCGGTCGAGGAAGTCACCGATCCGCTTCGGCGCCTCGAGGAAGTCGAGCGCGTGGCGCGTCGGCGGCGTGTCGACGACGATCAGGTTCCAGGCGCCGCTCTCGACCAGCACGCAGAGCTGCTCGATCGCCATGTACTCCTGCGACCCCGCGAAGGTCTGCGAGAGGTGCTGGTAGAAGGGGTTCGCGAGGATCCGTGCGCGCGCCTCCGGCGGCGCGTGCCGCTCGACGAGCGCGTCCCACGCGCCCTTCTGGTCGAGCATCATCGCGGCGAGGCTGCCCCGCACCTTCGGGAAGCCCTGGCGCGCGAAGTACGCGGCCGGGATGTCGTGCGGCTCGCTGCCGAGGGTCTCGAGCCCGAGCGAGCTCGCCAGTCGGCGCGCGGGGTCGATCGTGATGACGACGGCGCGCCGGCCGGCGAGCGCGCCCCAGAACGCGATCGAGGCCGCGACGGTCGTCTTGCCCACCCCACCGCTGCCCGCCGAGATGACGATCCGGTGGCGCTCGACGAGCTCGCGGAACGTCACGACGACCTCGACCGCCGCCGCGTGGTGACCTCCGCGCGCCCGGCCATCGTGACCTCGAGGAGGCGCGAGAGCTGCTCCAGCTCTGCCCGCCCGAACTCCTCGACGAAGAGGAACGGCAGCTCGACCAACGGCGCGTCGCCGATGCCCGCCTTCAGCCGGGCGATGTACGCGGCGTTGATGTCCGACCAGCCGCTCTCCTCGGCGGCCCGCTCCGCGATGCAGCCGAGGAGCGAGCGTTCGGACGCTTGCGCCGTCTCGGCCGTCGCGCGCAGCCGCTCGAGGAGACGCGGGTCGAAGTGGCGACGATGGAGACGGTTCACGATCACGTGGCCGAGCGGGAGGCCGAGCGCGCGGAGCTGCTGGCGGCTCTCGAGCGTCTCGGCGACGGGCATCTCCTCCGCGAGCGTGACGAGGTGGACCGCCGTCGTGCGCGCGTCGCGCAGCAGCTCCGTGATCCTGGTCGCCTCGCGCTGCACGAGCCCCACCCCGAACGTCTCGCGGGCGGCCTGCGGCATCCGGAGGTACTGCAGGCTGTGCCCCGTCGCGGGCGCGTCGACGACGATCGCGTCCCACGCGGGCCGCGCGCCCTCCTGGCGCGTCGCCTCGTACCAGATCTTCCCGACCGTCATGAGCTCCTTCAGCCCGGGCGCCGCCGCGACGAAGTACTGGTAGACCTTGCTCGAGAAGATCGTCGCGAGGAGGCGCTTCACCGGGATGATCAGGCCGAGGTACTCCTCGAGTGCCGCACGACCGTCGATCGAAAGCATCCGGAGGCCGGGGATGTCGGCGCCGCCGAGGAGCGCGGGCAACCGCCCGCCCGTGTCCATCTCCACTGCGAGCGTGCGCTGGCCGCGGCGGGCGAGCGCGAGCGCCAGCGCCGCCGCCACCGTCGTCTTCCCCACCCCGCCCTTGCCGACGACGAAGTGCAGCCGGCGCTCGAGGAGCGGGGCCGCCATGGCCTATTCCGGGCGCCGGAGGACGAGGACAGCGTTCGTGCCCCCGAAGCCGAAGGAGTTGGAGATGGCCGCATCGACCTGCCGCCGGCGCGCCGTGTTCGGCACGTAGTCGAGGTCGCAGGCGCGGTCGGGCTCCTCGAGGTTGATCGTCGGCGGCAGCGTGCCGCGGGCGAGCGCCAGGACGGTGAAGGCGGCCTCGACCGTGCCGGCGGCGCCGAGGAGATGCCCCGTCATCGACTTGGTCGAGCTCATCGCGATCCGCGCGGCGTGCTCGCCGAACACGCGCTTCACGGCGAGGGTCTCCGCCTCGTCGTTGAAGGGCGTCCCCGTGCCGTGCGCGTTCACGTAGCCGATCTCGCCCGGGTCGATCCCCGCGTCGGTGAGCGCTAGCATCATGCACTCCGCGGCGCCGGCGCCCTCGGGCGCGGGCTGCGTCATGTGGTACGCGTCGCACGTGGCGCCGTAGCCGATCAGCTCGGCGAGGATGCGCGCGCCGCGTCGGCGCGCGTGCTCGAGCTCCTCGAGGACGAGGACGCCGGCGCCCTCCGCGATGACGAAGCCGTCGCGCCGGGCGTCGAACGGGCGGCTCGCGCGCTCCGGCTGGTCGTTGAACGCCGTCGAGAGCGCGCGCATCGCGCTGAAGCCCCCGACGCCCAGCAGGCAGATCGGCGCCTCGGCACCGCCCGCGAGCATGACGTCCTGGCGGCCGTCGCGGATCAGCACGAGCGCCTCGCCGATCGCGTGCGCGCCGGAGGCGCACGCGCTGGTCGTCGCGTAGTTGGGGCCGCGGGCGCCGAAGCGGAGCGCGATGTGGCCCGAGGCCATGTTCGGGATGATGCGCGGGATGAGGAACGGCGAGATGCGGCGGAAGTTCTGCTCGGTGAGGTTCCGGTATATCTCCTCGACCGTCGAGATGCCGCCCATCCCGACGCCGACGATCACGCCGGTGCGCTCCGGCGCGACGAGCGGGAGCGGGAGCGCCGCGTCCTCCACCGCCATCACCGCGGCCGCGAGCGCGTACTGGATGAAGACGTCCATCTTCTTGACGTCCTTCCGCTCCATGAAGCGCTCGGGGTCGAAGTCGCGGACCTCGCCCGCGATGCGGGCGGGCAGCGCCGACGCGTCGAAGCGCGTGATCGGGCCGATGCCCGAGCGGCCCGCCACGATGCTCTCCCAGTTGGGCACGAGGCCGATCCCGAGCGGCGTGACGAGGCCGAGCCCGGTCACGGCCACACGCCGGCGGCTGCCGTTCGTCTCGCTCAAGACCGGCAATGCTACCGCCCGCTTCCGGACTGTCAAGGCAGTGGTGGTGCCAGCCGCCCCACCCCCGACGCCCAGAGCGCGAGATACGCGGCGGTGGTCGCGACGACGACGACGCCCGCGACGGCGTCCGCGCGGCCGGCGCGCGCGCGGAGGTACGTCGTCCGCGGGCGGCCCGAGTTGAAGCCGCGGAGCTCGAGCGCCATCGCCATGCGGTCCGCGCGCCGGAGCGCGCCGATCAGCACCGGCACGAGCACGGGGACGAAGCGCCGGAGCCGTCGCACGAGGCCGCCGCGCGCGAGCTCGAGCCCGCGGCATCGCTGCGCCTGCAGGACGGAGAGCGCGGCGTCGAAGAAGACCGGGACGAGGCGGAACGCGAGCGTCAGCGTGAAGCCGACGGTGTACGGCACGCCGACGCGCCCGAGCGCGTACGCCACCTCCTCGACGCGCGTCGTGGTGAGGAAGAGGATACCGGCCGCGAGGAAGGTGTCGAGCCGCATGGCGGTCGAGAGACCGTAGAAGAAGCCCTCGCGCGTGGGCGTGAGCACGCCCCGGTAGAAGAAGGTCCAGATGACGAGCGTGAAGACGAAGACCAGCACGAACATGACGCGCAGTCGCCCCACGTTCGGGAGCCCGCCCGCGGGGACGAGGAGCGCGAAGACGCCGGCCACGAGCGGGACGAGCGCCAGCGGGCGGTCGACCACGAACGCGGCCACGATGAAGCCGACGAGACCGCCCACCTTCGTCACGGGGTGCAGGCGGTGGAGCCGCGTCGCGGCCGGGACGTAGAGCGTCAGGGGCATGCCGGCCTCCCGGGGATCCACGAGAGGAGCTCCTCGACGGAGAGCGGCGTGCAGCCGAGGAGCCGGCCGAGCCGCGTCACGTCGGGCGCGCGGAAGGCGGCGGCCGCGAGCAGGTCGTCGCGCGCGAAGAAGGGCCGGACGGGGCCGTCGTAGCGGAGCCGGC
>CAZLYE010000609.1:0-5038 GCA_964562865.1 uncultured Binatia bacterium (SeqCode)
TGAGCGAGGCGTTCAGCGTCCTCGAGGACGCCGCCTCGGAGATCGGGTCGGTCGCGTCGCGCATGGTGCGCGAGCAGCCGGCGGTCCTGCTCATGGGCGCCCTCGCGGCGGGCTTCGTCGTCGGCGGCGGCCTCGCGTCGCCGATCGGTGGACGCATCACGACGGGCACGCTCCGCGCGACCTTCGGCAACCTCGCGACGCTCGTCGCCCTCGATCTCCTGCGCCGTGCCCTCGAGGAGGGAGGACGGACCCGTGGCAGCGCTGAGAGCGCCGACACCGGCACCGGATGAGCAGGAGTCGGTCGGCACCCTGGTCCAGCGCCTGGGCACCGACGCCACGCGCATCGTCCGCGCGGAGGTCGCGGCCCTCCAGGTGCGGTTGACGGGCGCCGTCCGCGTCTTCAAGGCCGCCGGGGGCGGGCTCGTCGCCGCGTTGCTGATCGGGCTCGCGGGATTCTTCGTGGTGGTGGCCGCGATCGTGATGCTGGTCGCCACCGTCATCCCCGCCTGGATTGCGGCGCTCGCCGTCGGCGGGTGTTTTCTCGTGATCGCGGCCGTGCTCGTCGCGATCGAGCTGCGGGTGCTGACGCACGGCGTGAGCGAGGTCCTCTCGCCGGTGAACGGCACCGATCCCGTGCGGGAGTCACGCCGTGGCGAGTAGCTCCATCCGCATCGAGCTCCGCGGGCTCGCGGACGAGCGGCAGGAGGCGCAGCGCGACCTCCGCCGGACGCTCGGCACGCTCGAGGAGCGGCTGCTGCCGAGCCGCAGGGTGCAGCGCCTCGTCACGCACAACGACCCGAAGCTCGTGATCGTGGGGCTCGCGGCGACCGGTCTCGCGCTCGGACTCTTCCGCGACAAGAGCCGGGTCGCGCGGACCGGCGCGCTGATCGCGGCGCTCGCCGCGGGCACCGTCATCTTCCGGCTCACTCGCTCCTGACGCCGCGGAGGAACGCGGCGTCGCGCACGGGGAGCAGGGCGCGGGGGACCCCCGATCGCCTTCGATTCGGCCGCGTCACACGCCGCCGTTGGGGAACGGCCGCAGCGCTCGCGGCCTCATAGGCAGCGTTCGGGGGTCCCCCGCACCCTGCTCCCCGTCCACTGACGTCCGCCGGGTTCTCCGGCGGCGTCCGGATCTAGCGAGGATCGGGCGGTGGGGGCGCAGCGCGGCGGGCTTCGTTGACCAGGGTGTCGTCGGGGCGGGAGACGATCTCGACGCGCCGGTTGGCCGCCCGGCCGTCGGCCGTGTCGTTGGTCGCGACGGGACGGGTCTCGCCCGCGCCTCGCACGGTCATGCGAGCGGGGTCGACGCCGTCGTGGACGAGGACGTCGCGTACCACGACGGCACGTCGTTCGGAGAGGACGTCGTTGGCGCGGGCCCTGCCGCGGTTGTCGGTGTGCCCGATGATGTCGAGGCGAGTGCGCGGGTAGGCGCTCAGCACGCGCGCGATCCGATCGAGCTTGTCGCGAGCGCCGGGCTGCAGGCGGGCGCGTGTGCCGAACAGGACGTCGCTCGACAGCACCACGCGGAGCGCCTCACCCTGGCGCTCGACGCCGTCCTGACGCGCGAGGACCGGCTCCACGTCGTTCTTCTGGCGGTCCATGTAGGAGCCGATCGTTCCGGCCCCGAGCCCACCCGGCGCCGCGCTCTTCCACGTGCCCTCGCCGCCGAGGCTGCCGCCGACCGCCACCCCGGACGCCGTGGGGACGGCGGTCCCGGAGACCGCGTCCTGCGCGGGGCGGCTGCGCTCGCCCGACCATGCGCACGCGGCGAGGAACGACACGCTCAACACCGCCACCCGGCCCCGCTTCCGCATCCCCCACCTCCCGCCGCCGGCCCGTGCCGGCGCGCGCAGCGACCTTCAGCGGTCGCCGTCGGGCTCGTCTCCCTCCTCCCCCTCGTCCGCCGCGTCCAGCTCCGTTTCCTCGAGCCCCTCGCCCGCAGGCACCGTACCGGGCGGCGGCGTGATCCCCACCGCCTGGCTCCAGTCGATGTCGTCGTCGATCCCCTCGGCCGCCTTCTCGCGCCGCTCCTTCTTGCGTGCCTCTTTCGCCTCGTGCTTCGCCTTGCGCTGCAGCTCCTTGGCCCGCTTGTTCGAGCGGAATCGCGCCATGATGGATCCTTTCCGCGGAAAAACCGCGAGGGCCGCGTACCGTCAATGTACCAGGGGCATTTCGGAGAGTCCACGGGATATCCTGGAAGTTGACCCGTGCCGGGAGACGGCGGTAGCGCAGGACGCATGCCGACGCTCGCCGGACGGGTCGCGATCGTCACGGGCGCGGGGCGCGGTCTCGGGCGCGCCCATGCGCTCGCGCTCGCCGCGGCCGCGCACGCGTCGTCGTGAAGGACGTCGGCTGCGACGTGCACGGCGGGGGCGGCGATCCCACCGTCGCGCGCGGCGTGGTCGACGAGATCCGGCGCGCCGGGGGCGACGCGATCGCCAGCGACGGGCCGGTGGGCACCGTGGCCGCGGGCGAGGTCCTCGTCCGGAGCGCGCTCGACGCGTTCGGGCGGCTCGACGTGCTCGTGAACAACGCCGGCATCACGGTGAGCGGTCCGCTGACGGAGCTCGCACCTGACGACTGGGACCGCGTGCTGCGGGTGCATCTCACCGGCACGTTCGCCTGCGCGCGGGCCGCGTTCCGGGCGATGCGGGCCGCCGGCCGCGGCGGCCGGATCGTCAACACGACGTCCGGGGCGGCGCTCGACCGCGCGTATCCCGGCACGGCGGCGTATGCGGCCGCGAAGGGCGGAGTCGTCGCGCTCACGCGCGTCGTCGCGGCGGAGGGCGCGGCGCACGGCATCACGTGCAACGCGATCGCGCCGCTCGCGCGGACGCGCATGAGCGCCGCCTTCCTCGCGGACGACGCAGCGGACCACGATCCCGAGGCGGTCGGACCGCTCGTCGTGTACCTCGCCTCGGCGGCGAGCGCCGCGGTCACCGGGGAGGTCTTCCGCTTCCGCGACGGACGCATCGGGGTCGTGCGCCCGACGAGCGGGACGGGCGTCGCGTCCCGTGGGCCGCGCTGGACCGTCGACGAGATCGTGCGGCGCATCGACGAGATCCTCGAGCGCGACACTTGACAGCCCGCCGACCGCGTGCGACCGCGGTGCAATGTCCGCGCCGGACGACGCCGAGATTCTCGCGCTGATGGACCTCAACATGGTCGCCTGCTATCGCGCCGACACGCGCGCGACGCCGGGCGGTGAGGTCGTCGACGTGTCGGGGCTCAGCCTCTTCCGCACGCCGCTCGGACGCATCAGCACGAACATGGCGATCGTCACGGGCCCCGTCGACGTCCGGACGATCCGCGAGCTCACGGCGGAGACGTACGGGCCGACCGGGAGTCCCTTCACGGTGTGGACCCGCGAGCACGCGGACGCGGCGCTCGAGCCGGCTCTGGGCGAGCTCGGCTTCCATCAGATCCACCGCGAGCCGGGGATGGTGTTCGTCCCCGGGGCCGGACCCGCCGTGCCGCCGCCCCCGGGCGTCACGGTCCGCCCGGTGCGGGACGACGCCGACCGCGCCGAGTATGGTGATCTCGCGACTCGGGCGTTCGCGCTCTACGGCGTTCCCGAGGATTCGATCGCCGAGCACTTCGCGACGCTCGACAGCGTGCTCGGCCCGACGACGCAGGGCCTTCTCGCGTGGCGCGACGGCCGGGCGGTTGCAGCGGCGATCCTCTACATGGCGCACGGGGTGGGCGGGATCGGCTGGGTCGCGACGCACCCAGACGAATTCCGTCGCGGCTACGGGCGCGCGATCACGTGGGCGGTGATCGAGGAAGGCCTCCGACGAGGTGCCCGCTTCATGAACCTGCAGGCCTCCCCGATGGGTGAGCCGATGTACCGGCGCATGGGCTTCACGACGCCGACCCACTACCGGTGGTTTCTCGGGTCGGAGTGACGTCGCGGAGCGCGGCGGCCGCGCCGTCGCGCGTCTTCCACGGGTGGTGGATCGTGCTCGTGGCGTTCGTCTGCCACGCGGTCAACACCGGCATGATCTTCTACGCGTGGGGCGTCTTCTTCACGCCGCTCGCGCGGGAGTTCGGCGGACGCGGTCCCGTGGCGAGCGGCTTCTCGGTCCTGCAGTTCTCGGCGGCGGGGTACTCGATCATGGTCGGGCGGGCCGTCGACCGTCACGGCGCGCGGCCCGTCGAGCTCCTCGGCGCGGTCGTGCTGGCGACCGGTTTCCTTCTCCTGTCGCGCGTCCAGTCGCTGCCCGCGCTCTACCTCTGCCTGGCCGGGCCGGTGGCGCTCGGGTCGACCTGCATCGGGCACCTCCCGAACAACGCCGCCGTCACGCGCTGGTTCGTCAGGCGGCGCGGGCGCGCCCTCGGCGTGGCGACGGCAGGTATCTCGGCGGGCGGGATCGTCTTCGCCCCGCTCGCGCAGCAGCTGATCGCCCGCTTCGGCTGGCGGACGGCGTTCGCCGTCCTCGGGCTGCTCGCCGCGACGCTCGTCATCCCGCCCGTCCTCCTCTTCATGCGCCGCGATCCCGCCGACCTCGGCCTCGAGCCCGACGGCCTCCCGGGCCTGGACGCCGGCTCCGAGCCGGGCCCGCGGAGCGTGCGCGCGGCGGAGACGGCGGTGGATCTCCTCGGGCTCGAGCGGTCGATCCCGCCGAGCGTCGCGATCCGCCAGGCGAACTTCTGGCTCCTCGCCGCGGCGTTCGGGCTCACGATGGCCGGGCTCGCGTCCGTGCTGCTCTACCAGATGCCGCTCCTCCTCGACCGGGGCTTCCCCGAGTCGGTCGCCTCGCTCGTCCTCGGGGCGACGGCGGCGATGGGCGTGGTCGGGAAGCTCGGCTTCGGCGCGCTCCTCGACCGCTTCGATCAGCGCCGCGTCGCCGCCGCGTGCTTCTGCCTCCAGGGCGCGGGCGTGTTCCTCCTCTGGCAGACGCGGAGCCTCCCGCTCCTCGCGTGCTACGTCGTCCTCTACGGCTACGCGATGGGCGGCAACGCGACGCTGCTCGCGAGTCTCAACGGCGCCGCGTTCGGGCGGCTCCACTACGGCGCGATCGCGGGACGGATGAGCCCG
>CAZLYE010000610.1:0-6790 GCA_964562865.1 uncultured Binatia bacterium (SeqCode)
GCCGGCGCCGAGCGCGAGGGCGACGGCGGGAAAGAGCGGGAGCAGGTACGCGCTCCGCTTGGCCGCCGCGGCGGAGAAGAAGACGAGCCCGGTGGCCGCCCACGCCGCGACCAGGACGACCGCCGACGAGCGGGGCCGCGCCCGCCCCGCGACGAGCGCGAGCGGCAGGAGCGGCGTCCACGGGAGGAGGCCGACGAGGCCGAGCGGCAGAAGATAGGCCGGACCGTGGCTGTGCCCCGTCCCGGCGCCTTCCGTGTCGACGAAGCGGAGCCAGTTCTCCCTCGCGACGACGTCGAGGAAGGCGCTCCCCTCGCGCAGGAACGCCGCACCGTACCATGCCCCCGCGACGACGGCCGCGGCGACGAGCGCGCTCACGGGACGGAGCGGCCTCACGTCGCGGCGGGTGACGACGAGCACGCCGGCTGCGAGCGCCGGGAGGACGAGCGCGACGGGGCCCTTGGCGAGCGTCCCGAGCGCCATGCCGGCGGCTGCGACGAGCCACCACGCGCGACCCCTCCCCGCGAGCGCCAGCGTCCACGCCGCGAGGACGGCGGTCAGGCACGCGGTGAGCGTCATGTCGACGCGCGCGCTGGTCGCGGCACGCGTCCACTCGAACGTGGTCGCCAGCACGAGCGCCGCCGGCAGCCCCGCCGCCGCGCCCCACACGGCGCGTGCGCTCGCCCACGTCGCCAGCACGGCGCCCGTCGCGAGCACCGCGGACGGGAGGCGCAGCGCGAGCTCCGGCTCGCCCGGCAGTGCGCGCGTCGCCGCGGCCGCCGCCCAGTAGTAGAGCGGCGGCTTCCGCGCCGGCTCGCCCTCCGGCCGTGCCGGCACGAGCCACTCCCCCTTCGCGAGCATCTCGCGCACGACGAGGCCCTCGCGCGGCTCACCGCGCGTGTAGAAGGGGATGTCGGCCGCCCCGGTCAGGTAGAGGACGGCACAGGCGGCGAGGAGAAGGAGCGGCTCGCGGACCCGCTTCATCGGCCCGCGGCCCCCGTGCAATTGCACGCGCGGACGCCCGCTGTTACGGTCCCGCCATGCCGGCGCCCACCACCGCCGACTACGACGCGCGCTGGGGCTATCGGGAGCTCGACGCCCGACGCTACGAGCGCCGGCGCTACGGCGGCGTCGTGCGCACGCTGAACCTCCGTCTCCTCGAGCGCGCGCTCGGGCGCGCGCTCGCCGGCGTCACCGGGCACGGGCTCGTGCTCGACGTGCCCTGCGGGACGGGGGTCCTCGGCCGCTTCTTCGCTGCGCGCGGGCTGCGCGTGGTCGGTGCGGACATCTCGCCTGCGATGCTGGCGGTCGCACGCGGCCGGGACGGCGCGCTCGGGCACGTGCGCGCCGACCTTGAGGCGCCGCCGTACCGGCCCGACACCTTCGACGCCGTGGTCTGCGCCCGCTTCCTCATGCACCTGCCGGCGGAGAGCCGGCCGCGCGTGCTGCGGACGCTCGCCGGGCTCACGCGCGGTCCGCTCGTCGCCACCGTCTGCCATCCCTACACGCTGAAGAGCCTCGGCCGCTCGCTCCGGCGCCTGCTCGGGCGAACCGTCAAGCGAAGCCCCCGGCTCACCCGCCGCGCACTCGCGGCCGAGGTGGAGGCGGCGGGCCTCCGGCTCGACCGGGTGATCCCGGTCCTGCCGTTCCTGTCGGAGGTGTGGGTGGTCGTGATCCGCAACCGCGCCGCGAGCACGTAGCAGCTCCACCGGAGAGAAGCCAATGACGAAGATCGACAACGTGACGGCCCGGGAGATCCTCGACTCGCGTGGCCATCCCACCGTCGAGGCCACGGTCGTCCTCGTGGGTGGTCTCGCGGGAACCGGCGCCGTCCCCTCCGGCGCCTCGACCGGCGAGCACGAGGCGGTCGAGCTGCGCGACGGCGATCCCGCGCGCTACGGCGGGAAGGGCGTGCGCCGTGCGGTCGCGAACGTGAACGAGGTGATCGCGCCGGCCGTGCGCGGCATGTCGGCCGACGACCAGCAGGCGGTCGACGCGAAGCTGATCGCGCTCGACGGCACCGAGAACAAGTCCCGCCTCGGCGCGAACGCGCTCCTCGCGGTGTCGCTCGCGGCCGCGCGCGCGGCGGCGGCGGCCGCCGGCCTGCCGCTCTTCCGCGCGCTCGGCGGCGACGCGGCGACCCTCCTCCCCGTCCCTCTGATGAACGTCATCAACGGCGGGCGACACGCGGACAACACGCTCGACTTCCAGGAGTTCATGATCGTGCCGCACGGGGCGCCGTCGTATCCCGAGGCCCTGCGGCACGGCGTCGAGGTGTACCACGCCCTCCGGAAGCTGCTCGAGCGCCGCCGCCTGACGACGGCGGTCGGCGACGAGGGCGGCTTCGCGCCCGCCCTCACGAGCCACGAGGAGGCGCTCGACCTGCTCGTCGAGGCCGTCCGCGCCGCGCGTCTCGAGCCGGGGCGCGACGTGTCGATCGCGCTCGACGCCGCGGCGAGCGAGCTGGTGGACGGCGACGCGTACGTCTTCCGCAAGTCGGGCGGGCAGCGGCGATCGGCCGACGACCTGATCGCGCTCTACGAGGGGTGGTGCCGGCACTACCCGATCGTGTCGGTCGAGGACGGCCTGGGCGAGAACGACTGGGCGGGATGGGAGCGGCTCACGAGGGCGCTCGGCCGCCGCGTGCAGTTGGTGGGCGACGACGTGTTCGTCACCAACGAGAAGCTCCTCGCGCGCGGGATCGACGCGGGCGTGGCGAACGCCATCCTCATCAAGCTGAACCAGATCGGGACGGTGACCGAGACGCGCGCGGCGATGGCGCGCGCGTCGGCGGCCGGATACCGGTCGGTCGTGTCGCACCGCTCGGGTGAGACGGAGGATGCGTTCATCGCGGATTTCACGGTCGCGACGGGTGCGGGGCAGATCAAGACGGGCGCCCCGTGCCGCTCGGAGCGGACCGCGAAGTACAACCGGCTGCTCGCGATCGCGGACGCACTCGGCGACCGGGCGCGCTACCTCGACCCGTTCCGGTCCTCGGCCGTCGCCGGCGGCCGGTTGGCGTAGAGACGCCGGCGCGGCGTCGCGTGCCACAGGACGGAGCGCGTGCCGAGCGTCGCCTCGATCTCGGCGACGTGCCGCGGGCTGGTGACCAGGAACGCCGGCCCGTCGCCCTCGAACGCGTCGCGCACGAGGCCAAGGTCGTCGGTGTGGATGGTCGGTGTCCCCAGGTAGAGGCTGAGCGAGGGGTCCTGCACGGAGAACGCGATCACCGGCGCCGGCCCGGCGTCGGCGACGAGCCGTGCGAGGTCGCGGTCGCTGTGCAGCGCGGCGACACCGGGCACGACGGCGCGGACGCCGAGCGGGTAGAGCGTCAGCACCGCCCCGAGGACCGCCAGCGGCACGCCGGCGAGGCCGTCGCGCCGGAGCACCACGACGAGCGCGCAGGCCCAGCCGAGCGCGGCACCCGCGACGGCGAGGCGGGCGGGAAGCGTCACGGGATAGGTACGGACGGCGAGCGCAAAGACCGCGACGCCGGCGAGCGCGGCGGCGGCGAGCCACCCGCCGGCGCGCAGGAGCCGCCGGTCCTCGGGCGCCGGGCCCGCGACCACCGTCCGCGCGAGCTCCGGTCCGACGATGAGGGCGAGCGGGACCAGCGCCGAGAGCGCATAGGTGGCGAGCTTGCCATGCGGGAGGGTCAGGAACGCCGGCACGAAGATCGCCCACGCGAGGAGCGGCCGGCGCGCGGGGTCGCGCCACGCGTGCCCGACGGCGGGAAGAGCGAGCAGCGTCCAAGGGAGCAGCAGGACGGGGACCCAGACCAGGTAGTAGTGGATCCCCGCCGCGTGAGGACTTGCGGCGCCCCACCGGCGGAGGTTGGTCGCGGTGAAGGCCGCGAGGTAGCTCCGGTCGAGGACGGCGACGGGGCCGTAGAGGAGGGCCCCGATGGCGACGACGACGGCGAGCCCGCGGACGAGGCCGAGCTCCGCAATCGTCGGACGCGGGCGCCGCAGGAGCGCCGCCGCGCCGAGCGGCCCGAGGACCAGCACGGCGGCGAGCGGTCCCTTCACGAGCATCCCGAGCCCGGCCGCGACCCAGGGCGCGAGGGGCGGCCGACGCGGCGGCGGGCGGTCGAGCCACGCGAGACCGGCGAGCACGCCGGCCGCGACGCACGCCGTGAGGACCATGTCGAGGTTCGCGTAGCGCGCGAGCGCGAACCAGCCGGCGCTCGTCGCCGCGACCAGCCCCGCGCCGAGCGCGCCGGCCGCCCCGAAGCGCGGGACGGCGTACACGTAGAGCGCCAGCACGGAGACGAGCGCCGCGAACGCGCTCACCGACCGCGCGGCGGCCTCGTCGGGGCCCGCGACGGCGTGCGCGACGGAGACGAGCCAGTAGTAGCCTGCCGGCTTCTCGGTGTAGGGCGCGAGATCGAGCGTCGGGAGGAAGACGCGGCGGAGGCCCCGCGCCACCCGCATCTCCCGTGCGACCTCGGCGTGGCGCGCCTCGTCGGGATCGAGGAGCGGATAGCGCTCGAGGTCCTGGAAGAAGAGGGCGCCCGCGACGACCGCGAGCAGCAGCCCTGCGGCGAACCTCATCGGCTATGGACCCACCGGGGGGCCCGATAGTATGTGGCCCGATGGTCCAGCGGCTTCCGTGGTGGGTCGACGTCGCGCTCGGCGTGCTCCTCGGCGCCGTCCTCGGCGTCGCGGCGGGCTATCTCAGGTGGGGTCGTGCGGCGGTGGCGATGAGCGAGCGCCTCGGGGCGCTCGAAACCGCCGCGACGCAGGTACAGGGCGAGCGCGAGCGACTCCGCCACGAGCTGGGCGACATCGTCCGCGAGCGGCGCGAGATGGCCGCCACCGCGGAGCACCTCCGCGAGCAGGTGGAGGAGCAGCTCCGACGGCTCGAGGCGATCTCCGCCGAGCTCGCGCCGCCGCCGGCAGCCGAAGGCGAATCGCCCCCCGCCGACGCGCAGTGACGCGCCTCCGCGGCTCAGCTGCCGGACCGCCCGCCGCCGCCGGCGGCGCGCGCGTCGCCGTCGTCCCAGCGGATGCGGCGGTAGTCGAAGCGCGACGCCTCGACCGGGTTGAACTTGATGATCTCGAAGTACGGCGAGAGGTCGAAGTCCCGCGGCGTGATGATGGCCGGGAGCTGCCGGCGGAAGAGCGCCGGGTACGGCGGCGGCGTGCGCCGGAGCACGCGGTCGAGGAGCCGCTGTCGCGGTACGGCCGCAGGAGCCGGCATGGTCGTCGGGAGGATCGGAAAGCCGACGTTCTGGAAGGCGCGCCCGATCAGGCTCGAGCAGATCACCTGCGTCGTGAGGCCGCTCCCGAACTGCAGCGCGCGGCGCCGGAAGCGGCGTGGGATCAGGCTCACGGGAAAGAAGTAGCGCGCGAGGTCGAGGAGGTTCTTCACGTCGTAGCGCATGCCGAGCTGCGCGAGCACCTCGTCCATGACCCGCCGCAGATCCTCGCTCCGCAGGCCCGATGGACGGCAGATGCGGAGGTTGAAGCTCGCGTACTTCGACAGCGGCGACGCGATGACGCCGTCCATCAGCGCCTCGATCATCATGTGGCTCGCGTCCTGACCGTGCGTCGCGAGCAGCGCGTCGCGCTGGCCCGGGAAGCGGCGGACGAGCTCGTCGCCGACGTAGAGGACGGAATGCGACCACGTGCTCTGCGTCAGGTACTTGATGACCTCGCTCACGCGCTGGTCGCCGTCGACCAAGATGACGTCGCCCGGCCGGAGCACGCGGAGCAGCGAGTCGAAGTCGTTCGGCAGGAGGAGCGTGTAGTTCCCGCGCGGCTTGGTCAGCGCGCGAGCGGCCACATCGAAGAGCTTCGTGCGGAGCCAGCCTGCCATCTATGCCCGCCATTGTAGCCCGTCCGCCCGCGCGTCCGAAGCAGGGAAGAGCGACACTGCCCCCCCGGGCCCGCAGCTTTCGCCGTCGGCTGCTGGCCTGGTACGGCCGGCACCGCCGGCGCCTGCCCTGGCGGGGAGTCCGGGACCCCTATGCCGTCCTGGTGTCCGAGATCATGCTGCAGCAGACGCAGGTGTCCCGCGTGCTCGAGTTCTACCCCCGCTTCCTCGCCCGCTACCCGACCCTCGAGGACCTGGCCGCCGCCTCCGCCGACGCGGTGCGTGAGAGCTGGGACGGGCTCGGCTACTATGCCCGGGCCCGCAATCTCCACGCCGCGGCGCGCCACGTGGTGACGCGGCTCGGCGGGCGCCTCCCTCGCGACCACGGCGAGCTCAGCCGGCTCCCGGGGATCGGTCGCTACACGGCAGGTGCCGTGGCGAGCCTCGCGTTCGGCGCTGACGTGCCGGCGGTCGACACGAACGCGACGCGGGTCCTCGCGCGCGTCTTCGGCGTGCGCGGCCGCCGGGGCACCGCGCGTCGCGAGCGCCGCATCTGGTCGCTCGCGACCGACCTCGTCCCGCCCGGCCGCTCGTCCGACTGGAACCAGGCGCTCATGGACCTCGGCGCGACGATCTGCGTCGCGCGGGCCCCACGCTGCGCGAGATGCCCGGTCCGTCCAGCGTGCAAGGTCGGCGGCCGATGGACAACGCGCTGAGAGGCGGACCCAGCGCTACCTCCGCGCGCGAAGCGCGCGGCCGAGCGAAGCGAGCGGGGAGTGAGGCCCCGTCGGGCTCCGCCCGACGGGGCGAGGGGTGGAACCCCTCGCGGTATTAGCCTTGATGTGACGAAAAGTCAGGCCGCCAAGAGGCGGTCGAGGCGTTCGTAGCGCTCGGCGACGGCGGGCGAAAGCCCGACATCCAGCGTAACGCAGCCGTGCGGATGGGTGAGCAAGCCGGCGCGCTGCAAGCAAAGCGC
>CAZLYE010000611.1:0-3714 GCA_964562865.1 uncultured Binatia bacterium (SeqCode)
GCTCGATCAGCGACTGCGACTTGTACTGCACGAGGACGTAGAGCGCGTAGATCCCGGAGTTCGCGAAGTTGCTGAGGACGTAGTCGATGATCCGGTGGCGCGCGCCGAACGGGACCGCGGCCTTGCTGCGCGACCGTGTGAGGGGCTGAAGGCGGTCGCCCTTGCCTCCCGCCATCACGATCCCGAGCACGCGGGGCATCGCGGGCCATTAATGGGCGATTCCGGAAGGGGGTCAAGTCACCGCCGCGCCCGCGGTGGCATTGAACGCCCCAGGCCGAGCCGCTAAGAAGGCCGCCGGCGCACGGGCACCCGCGCCGATGCTGCCGGGAGGGGACATGGGACACTCCGCTCGATCCGCCGCGTGCGCGCTCACCGTCGCGCTCCTCGTCTTCGGCGTGATGGGCATGGGCGGATTCGGCGGCGGGGAGAAGGGGTTGCCGGCGCGCGAGTTCAGCGCGACGCTCATCGACGTGGACGGCACGCGGATCGATCTCACGAGCGTCACGAGCAGCGGCGACGCGAGCCTCGAGGGCGACCTCGGACGGGGCCGGCTCCGCGTGCCCTTCGACAACATCGCGCGCGTGACGTTCCAGCCGGTGGAGAACGAGCGCGACCGCGTGCGCGCGCAGGTGCAGCTCCGCGAGGGCGAGCCCGTCGTCCTCACGCTGCGCAGCTCGACGACGTTCTCGGGCCGGACGCCGGGGGGCGTCTACCAGGTCCACGCGCGCGACCTCAGGGCGGTCGACTTCGGGCGGTAGGCTGGGCGCGGGACCGGATCGCCGGGGGACGGGGACGGGGACGGGGCGGCGGCCCTCCCGTTGTCTTCGGTTCGGCGGCGTCCTCCTCTGCGCGCTCGCGCTGGGGCTCGGGTGGCCGCCGCCCGTGCGGGCGCTCGACATCAAGGTCTGGCCGCTCTTCCGGTACGGACGGGACGAGAGGACGGCGGACGTCCGCTGGACGCTCCTCGGGCCGCTGATCGAGTTCCAGCGGACCGCAGAGGCGCGCGACCTCTACGTCCGGCCGCTCCTGCGGCTCCACCAGAAGCGCGGCGCCGCGCGCGACGACCGAGCCGACATCCTGTACCCGATCGCCGCCAGCCGCTGGCAGGACGACTACCAGAGCTTTCGCTTCCTCGTCTTCACCTACCGGTCGGCACCGCGCCCCACCGCCACGGCGGCGCCGGGCGAGGCACCGCCCCCCGAGGAGTGGGTGAGCCGCTTCACGCTCTTCCCGCTCGTCTGGTACCGCCGGAGCCCGGAGCGCGGCACCCGGCTCGCGGTCCTGCCCTTCTACCTCGATCTCGACGACTTCCTCGGCTACCAGCACGTGACGGCGATCATGTTCCCCGCCTACCTCCGGCTGACGGAGCCGGACGTCGAGCGGCGGTACTACCCCTTCCCGTTCGTCTCGACGGTCGGCGGGCAGGCGGGAAGCGGTCTCCGCCTCTTCCCGTTCTGGGGTCACACGGAGATCGCCGGCCGCCAGCGCACGAGCTGGGTCCTCTGGCCGTTCCACATCCGGACGGAGCGGCTCGTTCCGGGCTGGGGATGGGAGCGCCGCCGCATCGACCTGCCCGTCTTCGCCGCGATCGACGGTGCCGGGCGACGGACGCGCACGTACGGGCTCTTCGCGTACACGCACACGATCGACGAGCGCCGCGGCATCGAGAACACCGGCGCGCCGTGGCCGCTCGTCGTCCGCCAGCGCCGTCTCGGCGAGACGGACTACGAGGTCTGGCGAGCCCTCCCCTTCTACGGTAGGAGCGACGTGCAGGGCATCTCCTCGCGTGTCTACGCGTGGCCCGTGTACCGGAGAAAGTTCCAGGACGTGGACGACTTCCACTACGCGCGTCGCGACGTCGGCCTCGTCCTCTGGCGCCGCCAGGAGCTCCGGAACGAGAGCTCGGGACGGCACGAGCGGCTGCTCACGCTCTTCCCGGTCCTCCGCAGCGAGCAGGCGGAGTGGCGCCGCTTCGGCCAGACGCCGGCGCTCGCCGACAGCCTGCTCCCGAAGAACCGCGGCGTCCTGGCGCTGTGGGCGCCGCTCTACGCGCTCTTCCGCTGGGACACGCGCCCGGACGGGGCGCGCGACTGGAACCTCCTCTGGGGGCTCCTCGCGCGCGAGGACGGGCACCTGATCGGCCCGGTGCACGTCGGCCTCGACACCACCGCGCCCGCGGAGGCGGCGCATGGCGATTGAGGCGGTCGACCGGCCGCCGCCCGGGCCCGGCGTTCTCGGGCGCCTCGGCGCGCAGGTCCTCGAGGTCCTGCAGATCCTCGGCGAGGCGACGCAGCTCTTCTTCGCGGCCGTCCGGTCGATGGCGCAAGTGACCGAGCGCGACCGCGAGCGCATCGTGGTCCAGCTGGTCCGCGTCGGGACCGACACGCTCTGGATCGGCGCCCTCCTCTCGCTGTTCGTCGGGATGGTGATGGTGGTGCAGGCGGCGCAGCAGGTCCGCAACGTGAGCCAGGACATCCTCGGGCCGATCGTCGGCCTCTCCATGACGAAGGAGCTCGGGCCGGTCCTCATGGCGTTCCTCCTCGCCGGCCGTGCGGGCTCGGCGATGGCCGCCGAGCTCGGCTCGATGACCGTCTACGACGAGATCAACGCGCTCCGGACCATGGACATCGACCCGGTCCGTTTTTTGGTCATGCCGCGGTTCGTCGCGGCGACCATGGCCCTGCCCGTCCTGATCCTCTACGCGGACTTCATCGGCGTCTGGGGCGGTGCCGCGGTCGTGAAGCTCGACCCCGCGATCACGATCACCGTCCGTTCGTACTTCGACCGCATGTTCGAGTGGGTGCACTTCACCGACGTCGTGGTCGGGCTCGTCAAGGGGCTCTTCTTCGGCATGATCGCGTCGATCCTGCCGTGCACCTTCGGGCTCCGCACCCGCGGCGGCACGGAGGGCATCGCCACCACCACCACGGCCGCCGTCGTGTGGAGCTTCATCCTGATCCTGGTGTTCGACTTCCTGATCGTCCGCGTGACCTTCGCGCTCTGATGGGATCGCCCGCCGCGCAGCGCGAGCATGGCGTCGCCGTCGAGCTGGCCGGCGTGCGGCGGCTCTACGAGGGCCACGTCGTCCTGGCCGGCGTCGATCTCCGCGTGGCCCCCGGCGAGCTCCTCGCGATCGTCGGGCAGAGCGGCACGGGAAAGTCGGTCCTCCTCCGGCAGATCGTCGGGCTCGAGCGTCCCGATGCCGGGCGCATCCTCGTGGGCGGCATCGAGGTGCCCCGGTACCTCGCGATGCCGCCCGACGAGAAGCCCTTTCGCGTCGCGATGGTGTTCCAGAGCGCCGCGCTCCTCGCGTCGCTCACGGTGGCGGAGAACGTCGGCCTGCGGCTCCGCGAGCACAGCCGCCTCGGCTCCACGGAGATCCGCTCGGTCATCCGCCGGGTGCTCGAGCAGGTCGAGCTGGCCGGCTGCGAGGACAAGCTGCCGGGCGATCTGTCCGGCGGCATGCGGAAGCGGGTCGCGATCGCCCGCGCCCTCGCCGTCGATCCTGAGCTGATCCTCTACGACGAGCCGACCGCCGACCTCGACCCGATCCAGACCGAGCAGATCGGCGCGCTGATCGCGCGCATCCGCGCCACGCGCGGCACCACCCAGATCATCGTCACGCACAACCTGCCCCTGGCCCGCGGCATCGCCGACCGCATCGCGGTGCTGGACCGGGGGCGCATCGTCGAGTGCAGCACGCCCGAGGTGCTC
>CAZLYE010000612.1:0-6722 GCA_964562865.1 uncultured Binatia bacterium (SeqCode)
GATCACGGCGACCATTCTGGCGTCGCTCGGCGTTTCTGCGGGCCTCGTCATCGGCGCGCTCGTGCTGCGCCGGGCCGTCGTGCGACGGCCCGAGAGTGCACTCTCCGCCCTCGCGGTCCTGACGATCGAATGGCTCGACGACCTGGTGCGCGACGTCGTCGGTCGCCCCGAGCCACGCCTTGTCACGCTCGCCGGCAGCTTGTTCCTCTACATCGCCGCCGCGAACCTCTCCGGCCTCCTCCCCGGCGTCTACCGCCCCACGGCCAGCATCGCCGCCACGTCGGCCCTCGCCGTGGTCGTCTTCGCGGCCGTCCCGGTCGCCGGAATCG
Organism: uncultured Binatia bacterium (SeqCode); assembly: GCA_964562865.1. Lineage (GTDB taxonomy): Bacteria > Desulfobacterota > Binatia > DP-6 > DP-6 > CAZLYE01. The sequence goes on from CAZLYE010000612.1 coordinate 330, forward strand.
CCGCGCGCGGATTCCTCGGCTACGTCAGGCATTACGTCCGACCGAACCCCCTGCTCCTGCCCCTCCATCTGGTGTCCGAGGTCTCACGCACCGTCGCCCTGTCCGTACGGCTCTTCGGCAACATGATGTCGGGGCAGCTCATCGTGGCGTTGCTGGTGGCCGTCGCCGGCTTCCTCGTCCCGATGCCGCTCATGGCGCTCGACCTCCTGATCGGCCTGCTCCAGGCCTACATCTTCACGGTACTGGCGACCGTCTACATCGGTGCCGCGATCCGCGCGGCGGAGGAGTGAGGTGGCGGAGCGCGCCCTGGCGAGAGCGATTGTCTGGTGAGGATGGCCGCAGCAGCAGGTCACGAGCTCGCGACCAACAGGGCGCCGAAGGGCGCTCGGAACCGTCGTCGCCATCCCTCGCAGCGCCTGGAGGTGATCGCTCTGCCCTGGGTCCAGAACGTTCTCCGGGCGCGCGAGCGGAGGACGCGCGGGCGGTAGCGAGATGGCAGTCGACCGACGGCCTCAGGGTGTTTGGTTGTTCCACGACTCGGCCGATCGCGCGCCGACTCGGCCCAGGAGCGCGAGGAACTGCGACGTCCACCACTCGACGTCCCGGGCGGCGACCCGCGCCGCGAGGGCCCGCATGCGCCGCCGTCGCTCGCGCTCCGGCATCGTGACGGCGGTGTGGAGCTGCCGGCGGATCGACTCCGGGTCGTAGGGGTTCACGAGCAGCGCCTCCCGAAGCTCGAGGGCCGCGCCCGCGAACTCCGATAGGAGGAGGACGCCGCCGTCGCCGTCAGAGTGGCACGCGACGTACTCCTTGGCGACGAGGTTCATCCCATCGCGGAGCGGCGTCACGAGCGCGATGTCTGCCGCGACGTAATAGGCTGCCAGACGCTCGTGGTCGAAGGCCGTGTACGAGTAGGCAAGGGGACTGCGCCCATCGTAGGTGTAGCGCCCGAGGATACGGCCGACGCTCTCCTCGACCTGCCGCCGCATCTCGCTGAGGCCGGGCACGTGGAACCGGTTCGGAACTGCGATCTGCACGAGGGCCACGCGTCGGCGCCACTCGGGATGCCGCACCAGGAAGCGTTCGAAGCCGAGCAGCCGCTCGTTGATGCCCTTGGCGTAGTCGAGCCGGTCGATGCCCAGGATCACCACCTCCGCCCCGAGCGCGTCGCGCAGCCGATCCGCCTGCGCCCGGACCGCGGCATCGGCGGCTTGCTCCCGCAGGCGCGCGGCGTTGACGCCGACTGCCAGCGCGACGATTTGCACGTCGCGGCCCGGCAGGACGACCGCCGGGGGATTCTCGACCACACGCAGCCCGAGGAAGTGCCGTACGCAGTCGAGGAAGTTGCTGGCGTCGCCGTTGGTCTGGAAGCCGATGAGATCGGCACCAAGGAGGCCGCCGAGCACGTCCGTTCGCCAGGGACAGATCCCGAACACCGACGGCGGCGGAAACGGGATGTGCCAGAAGGCGCCGACCTGCGCGGGGACCCCGACCGCGCGAAGAAGGCCGGGGACGAGGGCCAGGTGGAAGTCGTTGACCCAGACGAGATCGCCGGCTTTGACGCCAGTGCGCACGGCGGCCGCGAACGTCTCGTTCGCGCGCCGATACGCCGTCCAGAACCCCGGCTGGAAGGAGCAGCGGTTCGGGAACACGTGGCAGAGTGGCCACAGGACCTGGTTCGCGAAGCCGGCCTGGAATGTCACGGTGTCCCTGAGGCGGACCGTCCGGGTAGGAGGGCCGAGATCGCCGACCGCCGGCGATGGGTCGCTATTGGAGGAGCCGGCAGACCACGTCTCCCACGTCCCGCCGCCCGCCTGCACGACGCGATCGACGGCGTCGGCCAGGTCGCCGATCGTGCGGCCGACCCGTACCCCGCTCATCGTGCGCCGGGTCACGACCGGCGGACGGTGAGACAGGAAGAGCAGGCGCTGCCCCGGCAGCACTAGGGGCACCTTGAGCGATGCCGGGAGGGCCGTCAACGCCGGCTCTGCGATGTCAACGGGGAGCCGCGAAATCGCGCCCCTTCGAGAATGGCAGGTCCGCCGCGCCCTACGCGGGCTGGATGCCTACCTCGTCGCCGCCAACTCCGCCGGCGTCAACGTCTGGTGTGCCTCCTCGGGTGGACACCTCGGCACGCATCAGGCGGTGACGTTACCGTAGGGGCGTCCGAAGGGATGCGCGATCGTCGCCACGCGCGGAGTTCCGACCGATGCCTGGTAGGCGGGCATCATGTTCAGGATGACGGTCGGAATGCCGACCTCCTCGATCACGCGCGCAACCAGTCCCATTCGCTCGAGGGTTGAAGGAACACGAGGCGGTCCCGGCGGACGTACCGCCTCCGCCCTTTCGGTGCGATCACTTCGCGTTCCGCTGCCATGGCAGTCCCTCCGTCGCCCGGAGAGCGCCGGACGCGTGCGCGTCCGGCGCTTCCGTGGTTGTCGTTACGCGGCGTTCGGCGTCTCCGCGACCGGAGCCGGCGGCGCAGCGGGGATTTCCGGGACCGGCGGAGTGGCCGCCGGCGTCTTCGTCTTGGCGGTCGGACGGGACGGCGGGAAGAGCGCCGCGTAGACGTGCGGCATGCCGTCCCGCGCGGCCTCGCGGGCATCGTATCTGAGCGCGGCGAGAGCCGTGTCCCACGCCTGCGCGCGCACGTCGCTCATGCGCCGGGCCTCGCGAACGCCCTGCTGTATCTTCTGGAACGGGACGAGCGCCTGCTCCACCGACGTGCCGGAGCTTGTTCGCCTGCCCCGGGACCGCCGGCAGCGGCGCGGCGACGTCGACCTGGACGTTCCGCGCCGCGATGTGCGGCTGGAGAACGTCGAGGGCCTGTGCCGTGATCGCGGCGAGGTCGACCGTCCCGACCGGCTCGGGCTCCGACACGATCCGGAGCATGGCGAGGAGATCGACGAGCATGTTCTCCGTCTCCCCCGCGAGGCGGAAGATGCGCGCCACGTCGGCTCGCGCCGGGTCCGGGAGACCGTCGTCCAGCAGCTGATCCGCCGTGATGCTGATCGCGCTCAGCGGCGCCTTCAGGTCGTGCGCGACCGTGTACGTGAACTCCTCGACCTCCGCCTGCTTCCGCGCGAGCGCCGGGTTCGCGCGCTCGAGCACGAGCCGGCGCTCGTCGAGCAGGTGCCGCCGCCGGACGAGGAACTGTACGAGCGCGTGCGGTGCGAGCGAGGCGAGCGACCACGCCGCCGCCCCCACGAGGCCGTGCTCCATCCAGCCGTAGGCGATGAGCGTCACCAGGAACGGCACGATCGCAACCCCGCTGAAGATCACGTCGACGCGCTCGTCCTCCGCGGCCAGCCGCTGCGGCGCCGCGACCACGTACTGCGCCGTCGGCAGCGAGAGCCGGACGCTCAGCGTCCCCATGACCGCGTACGCGATCGGCTCGCCGAGCCAGATCATCGCGATCAGCGACTCGACGCCCGCGGCGCGCGCCGCCGCGACGACCCCCACGCGCACCGCCGCTCCGATCGTCGCGAGCCCGAGCATCGCGGCGAGGTCGAGCCGGGCGCTCCGGTCCCCGACGAGCGGCCGGAGCGGACGGGGCAGGGCGACCCACCCCCGACGCGCGGCGAGGAAGATCGCCGGGTACGCGACGCTCCGCGCGAGGAGCTCGAGGAACAGGATCGGGAAGCCCGCGATGTAGACGAACGCCGTCGCCGTCGCCATGTACGCGACCGACGTCGGCGCCTCGCTGTCGAGCCACACGAAGCTGAAGGCGAGCGCGAACGCGAGGAAGACGGCGTACGTCCGCCACTCCGCCGGGTCGATCCACGCCGCCGACGCGAGCGCGAGCCCGACCCCGGCCGCCGCGACGCTCGCCCGGACGGCCCTCGAGTCCGAACGAGCCATCGCGCTACGCCGGCCCCGGCGGCACGAGGCCGAGCGCGCGGAGCTTCTGCCAGAGCGCCTCGCGCGTGATCCCGAGGCTTCGCGCGGTCGCGGCCCGGCGATAGCCGTGCTCCCGGAGGCGGCTCTGGATGATGACCGTCTCGACCTGCCGCATGACCTCGCGGAGCGGCGCGGCCGTCGCGGGCGAGATCGCGAGCTCACCGGTGATCCACGGCGACAGCGCGTCGGGCGCGATCCGGTCGCCCGGCTCGGCGCAGATGACGAGACGGTGCACCTCGTTCTGAAGGTCGCGCACGTTGCCGGGCCACGCGTGGCGCTCGATGAGCGCAAGCGTCTCCGGCTCGAACCCGGCGAGCGGCTTCTCCTCCTCGCGCGCGAACCGCTCGAGGAAGTGCTCGGCGAGCGGCGTCACGTCCTCGCGCCGCTCGCGGAGCGGCGGCACGACGATCGGGAAGACGCGCAGCCGATAGTACAGGTCGAGGCGGAAGCGGCCCTCCTCGACGTCGCGTCGCAGATCGCGATTGGTCGCCGACAAGACGCGGACGTCGACGCGCCGGGCGGTCGTCGCGCCGACCGGGCGGACCTCGCGCTCCTGGAGGACGCGGAGGAGCTTCGCCTGGATGGCCGGCGTCGCGTCGCCGATCTCGTCGAGGAAGAGCGTCCCGCCGTCGGCCTGCTCGAAGAGCCCGGGGCGCGCGCGGTCGGCGCCGGTGAACGCGCCGCGGACATGGCCGAAGAGCTCGCCCTCGAGGAGCGTCTCCGGCACCGCCGCGCAGTTCTGCGCGAGGAAGGGGCGCGCCTCACGCGGGCCGTGCGCGTGGAGCGCGCGGGCGCAGAGCTCCTTCCCCGTCCCGCTCCCGCCTTCGACGAGGACGCTGACCCGCGACTGCGCCGCGCGAGCGATCAGCGCGAGCACGCGGAGCATCGCCGCGCTCCGGGCGACGAAGCCGTCCGCCTCGAAGCGTGCGCGCGTGGCCGCGTCGAGCGGCGGCACGGCGGCGTGTGCGGCCGGCTCCGCTGCGAGGCGGGCCAGTGCGCGGCGCCCGAGCGCCTCGCGCACGAGCCCGGGGACCACCTGCGCGTACGTCGCGTGCTTCACGACGTAGTCGGCGGCGCCGAGCTTCATCGCCTCGACGGCGACCGCTTCGGACCCCCCGCCGGTGACCATCACGACGGGCACGTCGGGCGGACGCGGCGGAGCTCACGGAGGCACGCGAGGCCGTCGGCGTCGGGCAGGCGGTAGTCGAGGAGCACGCAGTCGACGTCGCCGCCCGTCACGAGCGCGAGCGCGTCCTTCGCCGAGGCGGCGTGACGGACGTCCCAGCCGTCGCCCGACTCGCGCAGCGTCCGGGCGAGGCGGTCGCGCGCGTCGGGGTCGTCGTCAACGACGAGGATCGCCATGGTGGTGCCAGAGGATCGGGACACCGGCGGCGGGTGTCGCGGACGGGCCACCGCGCGCAGCGTCACGGGGCGTCGCGTCGTCGCCCGTGCACAGCATGGAATGGGGGGGCGTATAGCAAGCTCGCTCACGGGCGGTCAATGCAAATCACCCGCCGCTGCGCGGGACGTGAAGCGTTCTCAACGGGTCGAATGCGGGCGGGACGGGCGCATGGCGCTCCGGGCGTGAAGCCAGTTTCACGGGGGGCGGTCCTCGGAGCCTCGGGCAGCGTTTCAACCGCGCGTGCGGGGCTTGCAGGCCTCGATGTGGCCGACGGCAGCGTGCCGTGGGCCGTTCCAGGCCCTGAAGTGGCCGACGGCGCGGTGCCGTCGGCCGTTCCAGCCCCTGAAGTGGTCGACGGCACGGTGCCGTGAGCCGTTCCAGGGCGTGAAGCGGCCTGCGGCACGGTGCAGTCAGCCGTTGCAGGCGATGAAGTCGCGTGCGGCAACATCCGCGGCCGTTCGCCTGGCATGCATCCCGCTAATGCGGGCGACGCCCGCTAGCTAGCCGGCGTCGCAACCAACAAGCCCCGCACAGCGGGAGAAGGAGGACCCACATGGCAGCTCGTATGAGGACGACCAGCCCAGGACTGCGGCTCCAGCTCGGCGCATCGGTGCTCTCGGCGGCGCGAGCCGTCGACGCGCGCCTCGTGAAGGAGCGTCTCGCTCGCTTCGCGCGCGTGCATCGAACGTACGTCGGCGCGCAGGAGAAGGTGGACGCCGCAGAGTCGCGGCTCGGCGCGGCGCAGGCGCGGCTGGCCGAGTGCGACACGGTGCTGGACGAGGCGGTCGAGAGCCTCGCCGGAGTGCTCTGCGCGGACGGAGCGCCGCGCGGGAACCCGTTCGATGCGTTCGGCGCCCCGTCGCCGGGCACGCTGATGCGGCTCCCGTTCGCGGAGGAGGCGGAGGGTGTGCACCAGCTCGTGGCCGCCGTCGAGCGGAGCAAGGGCGCGAGCAAGGCGACGCTCCACGCCGCGCAGGCGGCGGAGAAGGCGGCAAAGGCGGTCGAGGAGGCGCTCGTCCCGATCGCGCAGCTCCAGGACAACGTGCGCGACGCCCGCCGGGCGCGTGACGCGGTGGGGCAGGGGTGGGAGT
>CAZLYE010000613.1:0-3171 GCA_964562865.1 uncultured Binatia bacterium (SeqCode)
CCCCCGACGGGGGCCGGCGAGCACGTACGTTCGTCCCACGATCGGCGCCAACGACCAGTTCGGCAGCCACACAGCCTTTACGAAAACGGTGAAGCTCCTCTGCGCGCCGTTCGTCGTGGCGACCACCACGACGACCAGCACGACTCGTCCGGTCGCCCTCTGCACGACGACCACCGTCCAGATGTGCGGCAACGGCCCTCCTCCCCACACGTGCCTCCCCTTTGGCGTGTGTCCCGGAGGACAGACGTGCCAGACCGACGCGAGCGGGTGCTCCTGCGTGGGACCGCCGCCGCCCTGCTCCAGCGCGGGCGTCTTCTTCTGCAGCCTGGGCACGTGTCCCGCGGGACAGACGTGTCAGACGGTGTGCTACGAATTCGGCAGCCTGAGCTGTGAGTGCCACTGAGCGCCGTTCGCCGCACGCACGATCCCTTCGGCGCGTGAGCGGTCAGCGCGCGAAGTACGGGTCGCCCGGGAAGCGGGCACGGGCCACGGCGGCCGCGCGATCCGCGTCGGGGAGCCGGCCGGCGCGGCGATAGCTCTCGACGAGCCCGCGATACGCGTCCGCCGTCGGCGCGACGCGGACCAGCCGTTCGAAGCCTCCCTGCGCGGCGCGGAGATCGCCCAGGTCGAGCGCCGTCGCGGCGAGGCCGAAGAGGGCGTCGGGCTGAGCGTCCGGAAGCGCCAACGCACGCTCGAAGGAGGCGTGCGCGTCGGCGAATCGCGCGAGGCTGCGCAGGGCGAAGCCGCGCATGACGTGCCCGCTCGGTGCGCCCGGCCGGATCGCGACCGCCCGGTCGGCGGCGTCGAGCGCTCCCGCGAAGTCGCCCTGCGTGCTGCGGATAGCGGCGGTGTCGACCCAGCTCGCGTAGTGCCGGGGTTGCAGCGCGACCACGCGCTCGAACAACCCGAGCGCCGCCCCGTACTCGCCCCGCTGCATCCGGATCGCGCCCAGGTTGAAGAGCGTGTCCACGTCGTCGGGACAGATCGCGAGCGCGCGCTCGAACTCGTCGACGGCCTCCCGGGTGCGCCCGGTCTCGAGGCGGACTCTCCCGAGGATCGCGTGCGCGTGGCCGCTGTCGGGTGCGTCCGCCACCGTCGCCTCCGCCATGCTCGTGCCGTCCCGCCAGATCCCGTTCCGCGCGACGGTCCGCGCTCCCCACGCGACGACGAGCGCCGCTGCGATCGTCCCAGCGACGTACCGCCGCGAGCCGCGCGCGGGAAGGTCGAGGGCCATGGCGAGGAGCGCGCAGAAGCCGACGCTCGGCAGGTAGAGCAACCGTTCCCCGAAGATCGTCCCGATCGCGAACGGGACGTTCGACACGACGCCCCAGGCGCAGACCGAGAGCGCGAGCCAGAAGAACGCCGCACGACGCCGACGGAGGAGGATCGCTCCGGCGACGAGCGCGGCCGCCACGCAGAACCCGACGAGCACGCGTGGCTCGACGAGGCTCGCGGCCGGGACGAGGTGCGCGTACGAGTAGTCGGCCGAGAGGCGCATCGGGACGAAGAGCAGCCACACGGCGTGGGCCAGGACCGCGAGCGCGGTCGCGATCCGCAGGACGGTCGGCTGGGACGCCGCCGCGTTCTGCCAGAACGGCACCTGCCCGACACCGCCGGGGCCGCCGCCCATCACGCTCCCGACCGCCGTCGTCCTGAGCGCCAGGTAGGCGACGGTGACGAGCGCCGCGCCGAGGTACACGACCGCCCGTGCACCGCGCAGGCGTGCGACGAAGCGGCGTGGATCGCCGTCGTCCGCGAAGAGCAGGTCGGAGAGCGGCAGGAGGACGAGAAGCGCCACCGAGTTCTCCTTCGCGAGCAGCGCGAGGACATAGGACCCGAGCGCCAGGACGCTCCCGACGACGACGCGTCGGCCCGCGATCCGCTGGCCGAGCAGCGCGAGGAGGCTGAAGAGGGCCGCCAGGATCTCGGCGCGTCCGACGCCGTTCGCCACCACCTCGGTGTGAACGGGATGGACCGCGAACAGGAGCCCGGCGAGCGCCGCCGTCGGCAGGGAGAGCCCGACGGTCCGCGCGAGGAGCGTCACCAGAACGGAGACGGCTGCGTGCCCCGCGACGTTCACCAGGTGGTACCCGAACGGGTGCGTCCCGTGGGTCGCGTGGTCGACGGCGAAGGACCAGGTCGTGAGCGGGCGGTAGGCGAGGCTCGGGTCGACGTCTGCGGACCACGACGAGGAGAGGAAGATCCGAGCGACGGCGAGCGGGTCGCGGGCCGCGGCGTTATCCACGATCACGGGCAGGTCGTCGTAGACGAGCGCGTTCGGCAGACTGTTGGCGTACACCGCGAACGCGACGCAGCCGACGACCAGGTACGCGAGCCACGTCGGGCGACGTTGCGACGCGGCGGGCGTCGGCGGCGCACCACGACGCGAGCTCGCGGGATTCGGGCGGCGTGCCACCGCGGCGGGACGCTACTCGTCCGGTGCAGGGTCCGTCAACGCGGAGTGACGCCCGCGGCGTGACTTGCTATGAGCGCGCATGCTCGGCCGCCAGCGGGATCTCGAGACGATGCACGCGGCGCTCGCCACCTGGCTGCGTGCGAAGCGCGGCGAGGACGTCGTCCTCTCGCCGCTCGTGAGCCCGAAGGCGGGCATCTCGAACGAGACGTTCCTCGTCGAGGCGACGTCCGGAGGCGGCGTCGAGCGGCTCGTCGTGCGCGTCGAGCCGACGGACTTCCTCGTCTTCCCCGAGTACGACCTCCGCCGGCAGGCGCAGGTGATGGAGTGCCTCGCCGGGAGCGTCGTCCCGGTGCCGCCCGTCCTCTGGTTCGAACCGGACCCGCGCCACCTGGGCGCGCCGTTCTACGTCATGGCGCGGATCGAGGGGGAGGTCCCGTCGGAGGTCCCGCCGCATCACACCTTCGGCCTCTGCCTGGACGCGACGCCGGAGCGGCGCGCGCGCATGTGGTGGAGCGGCGTCGAGGCGCTCGCCGCGATCCACGCGGTCGACTGGTCGGCGCGCGGCCTCTCGTTCCTCGGCGTCCCGGGACCCGGGACGGATTCGCTCGACCGGCAGCTCGCGTACTACGAGCGGTACCTCGGGTGGGTCGGCGGGCCACCGCAGCCGATCCTCGGCGCGGCGCTCGCCTGGCTGCGCGCCCATCGCTACGCGCCGCGCCGGCTCTCTCTCTGCTGGGGCGACAGCCGGCTCCCGA
>CAZLYE010000614.1:0-3194 GCA_964562865.1 uncultured Binatia bacterium (SeqCode)
GGGAGCGTTCCCGTGCCGGGTCGATCCGCCTTCCACGTGGACGCGACGCATCCGGAGCTTCGTCGATCCCGATGCCCGCGGCACGCGCGAGCGCGCCGACCTCGGTAGCCACCCAATCGACGAGGTCGTGTAGGTCGGGCAGGACGTCCCAGTCCGCGTTGAAGCCCCACAAGAGCCGGCCGTCGTAGCTGAAGAGCGCGATGCCGAGCGCCTGTCCCTGGTAGAGCGGCACGAGCGGATGGCACGCCACCATCCGGCAGCCGAGCACGTACACCGGCGACGGCGGACCGGGCACGTTCGTCACGACCAGGTTGAACGGCCGTGCGCCCGCCGCGAGCCGGCCAAACAACGTGAAGAGCGTCGTGAACGTGTGGTCGCTCAGCTCTTCGATCATCTTCACACCGAGCGCCTGGCGAGACCGCTTGAGCCGCGTCGTCTCGGCGACCACGCGGGCGAGCCGCTCGCCCGGATCGCGGGCGTCGAGCGGCAGCCGTGCCACCATCATCGCGACCCGGTTGCCGACCGCTTCGTGGTCCTCGTGCGTCCGCACGTTGACCGGCACCATCGCCCGGAAGTCGAGACGCTCGACCGCCACCTCGCGGCGACGGAGGAACTTCCGGAGCGCCCCGGCGACGATCGCGAGCGCGACGTCGTTCAGCTTGGCGCCGAGGCGATGGCCGATGTCCTTCGTGAGCCGGAGGTCCATGCTCGCCCAGTCGAACCGCCGGTGCGGCCCGATCTCGACATTGAGGGGCGTGGGGGACGCAGGGTGGAGCCCGGCGACGACCGCGTCCCGCACGGCGAGCGCCGAATCCAGGATCGACCGCGCCGCGCCGCGCGGGTCGCCGACGAAAGAGCTGAGCCGGCCCGCAGCGACCACCGGTCCGACCATCCGGTGGAACACCTCGGCCGCGACGAGCGCGCGCGGCCCGGGGGCCGGCCGCGGGATCCAGCGCGGCGGCGGCTCGTCGAGCCGCGGGTCGTGGTCGGGCGTCGGGCGCATGAACGAGCCCGTGAGGTCGACGCTCCCGACCCCGTCGATCATGCAGTGGTGGACCTTCGTGACCAGCGCGAAGCGATCCGGCGCGACGCCCTCGACGACCCACATCTCCCAGAGCGGCTTTCCGCGATCGAGGACCTGCGACATGATCCGTCCGGCGAGGCGCTTCAGCTGCCGCTCGTCGCCGGGCGCGGGGAGGCGCGTGTGGCGGACGTGGTAGGCGAGGTTGAAGCGGTCGTCGTCGACCCAGACCGGATGGCCGAGGATCGGGATGCGCGCGAGCCGCTGCCGGTAGCGCGGGATCCGGTAGAGCCCCGCCTCGATCATGCGGCGAATGCGCTCGATGTCGATGCCGCCGTCCGGGCGCGCGATCGGCGCCGCGTCGAAGATCGCGACTGCGCCGATGTGCATGTGAGCGTTCGCGTCCTCGAGCTCGAGGAAGCTCACGTCGAGGGCTGAGAGGCGCTCGGCGTGCGTGTAGGGCATGGAGCCGGTCCTACGCGCTCTGCCTGAGGCGCGAGCGGGCCTTCAGCACGGCAGCCTGGAGCCGGACCTGCGGATCGTCGGAGAGACGCTCCGCCGCCTCCGCCAGGCGGACGGCGTGGTCGCCCGGCGGGTCGGCGTGGCGCGTGCGCGTCGCGGCGAGGATCGCCTGGCGGAGCGTGTCGAGCTCCGTCAGCTCGAGCTCGAGGGCGGCAGAGAGTCGACGCGTCGGCGCCTCCTCGGCGCCGAGCCGCTCCGCCGCCGCGAGGCGCTCCTCCACGTCGGCCACCGCATCGTCCCAGCCCTCGAGCCACGTGCGCCACCCGGCGGTCACCTCGATCCGCGAGCGGGCGAAGGCGACGGACCGCGCGTGCTCCTCCTCCTCGCGGGCGAGGGCGGTCCAGAGGGCGCAGAGCTCCGGCTCGGTGCGGGATATCGCCGCCCAGCGCCGGTAGAGGGCGGCTGCTCTCTCCTCCAGGCTCCTGGCGCGCTCGAGCATGTGATCGAGGTCCATGCAGGAGAGGCCATGCAAGCCGGCTGCCGCTGCGTCGGAGCGAAGGCCGCGCGCGGCGTTCCGGCTCATCGGAACCCGAATGAACTCCCCTCCCCAGGGCTGGGAAGGCCGCGTCGGCGCGGCCCGGGCCGCCGCTGGCACGCGGTGTGCTCGCGGAGGAACCGATGGGCAGCCTTCGGAGCTGCGACCAGCTCCGGCGCGAGCACGAGCTGATCGGCGAGGTCGTGGGCGGGCTCGCCGCCCTCGCGCAGCGACGGCGGCCGCGCTCCGGAGCGGTCACCCTTCCCGTCGCGGGCGCCGTCGACTTCTTCACCGGCTTCGTCGTCCGCTGTCACGACGTGAAGGAGGAAGAGGCACTCCTCCCGGCGCTCGTCGCGCGCGCCGCGGTGGACGGTGGCCTCCTCGACGCGATCCGCCGCGACCACGCGGAGGGAGGCCGGCTTCTCGAGGCGCTCCGCACCGCCGCGTCGCGCTCGCGCATGAACGGCAAGACGTGGACGCTCCTCGAGTCGTACCTGACGCTCCTTCGCCGTCACATCGCGAGCGAGGACGGCGGACTCCTCCCGCTCGCCGAGCGCGTGCTCTCGCCCCAGGACGACGCGGACGTGGAACGCCGCTTCCTGCAGATCGAGGAGCGGTCGGTCGGGCGAGCGGGCAGTGACGCGCTCGTCGCGCTCGGCCGCGCCGTCGCGCAGGCGGCCGTCGCCGCGGCGGCCGACCACCCGGCGGCGGGCCGCCATCTCCGAGCGCAGCAGATCATGCGTCCGAAGCCGGCGACCGTCGCGCCCGACGAGAGCCTCGCGCACGCCGCCGAGCTCATGGAGTCGCTCCGGACCCGCGAGGTCCCCGTCGTGAATGGCGGGGCGCTCGTCGGCATCCTCACGCGTACGGACATGGAGCCGCATCGCGGGCACTACGAGTGGACGGCCGTGCGGACGGCCATGACGCCGGACCCGGTCACGGTCGCGCCGGAGGCGCCAGTCCCGGCCGTGGCGCGCCTGCTGGTCGGCCGGGGGTTCAACGCGCTCCCCGTGACGGAGAAGGGCGTCCTCCTCGGCATGATCGCCCGCAGCGACGTGCTCCGCGTGCTCGGCGGCGACGACCGAGCCCGCTAGCGCCGTGCCCCGCTCACGCCAGGGGGTGGACGTGGGGGGACCGGGGGTGCCCGTCGACGAGTGGGAGGCGGCGACGACGGTC
>CAZLYE010000615.1:0-7880 GCA_964562865.1 uncultured Binatia bacterium (SeqCode)
TGCGCCGGCGGAGCATCCGGGCGCTCAGCGTGGGCGTCAGCGTGAAGGAGATCACCAGCGAGATGAGGATCGCGACCGCCACCGTGAGCCCGAAGCTGTGGAAGAAGCGGCCGACCCGGCCCGCCATGAACGCCACCGGCAGGAAGATGATGACGAGCGAGAGCGTCGTCGCCATCACCGCGAGCGCGATCTCCGCCGTCCCGACCGACGCCGCGCGCATCGGCGGCGTTCCCTCCTCCTCGACGTGGCGGAAGATGTTCTCGAGGACCACCACCGCGTCGTCGATCACGATGCCGACCGCCAGCACGAGGCCGAGCATCGTCAAGTTGTTCAGGGTGAACCCCATGTAGCGCATGAAGGTGAACGTGGAGACGATGGACGTCGGGATCGCGATGCCGGCGACGACCGTGCTCCGCCAGTCCCGCATGAAGAGGAGCACCGTGCCGGCGACCAGCAGCGCCCCGAGCCACATGTGCAGGCGGACCGTGTCGATCGACGCCTTTATGAAGGTCGACTGATCGCGGATGACGCGCATGTCGATGTCGCCGGGGAGGACGGGCCTCAGCCGGGCGAGCTCCCCCTTCACCGCGTCGATCACGTCGACCGTGTTGGTCCCGGACTGCTTGCGCACGACGAGCTGGACGGCGTGCGCGCCGTTCAACCGCGTGAGCGTGCGCGGCTCGACGATCCCGTCCTCGGCGGAGCCGATGTCCCGCACGCGGAGCGACCGGTCACCCTGATGCGCGACGATCAGGTCCGCGAACTCGGGGACGAGCTCGATGCGACCCATCGTCCGCACGACGAGCTCGCGCCGCGTCTGGTCGAGGCGGCCGCCGGGCAGCTCGAGGTTCTGCTCCTGGATCGCCGTCCGCACCGCCCCGATCGACAGCCCCTGGGCCGTCAGCCGGTCGGGATCCACGTAGATGTTGATGGCGCGCTCCTCGCCGCCGAGCATGATCACCTGCCCGACGCCGGAGATCGTCTCGATGTCCTCCTTCACCTGCTTCCGTGCGAGCTCCGTCACCTCCCGCAGGTTCCGCCGCCCGGAGATCGCGATGCTCATGACCGGCACGGCGTCCACGTCGAATTTGTCGATGACCGGCGGATCCGTCCCGACGGGGAGCTGCGCGAGGACGCTCGCCACCTTGTCGCGCACGTCCTGCGCCGCGATGTCGCGCGACTTCTCGAGCACGAACTGCACGACGAGCGACGAGAGCCCCTCCTTCGTGACGCTGTGGAGCTCGTCGATGCCGTCGATCGTGTTCACGGCCTCCTCGATCACCTTCGTGACGCCGGTCTCCATCTCCTCGACGCTCGCGCCCTTGAGCGTCGTCGTGACCGTGACGATCGGGAAGTCGATGTTCGGGAAGAGGTCGAGGCCGAGCCCGCGGTAGGAGAAGAGCCCGAGGACGACGAGCGAGGCGATCAGCATCGTCGCGAACACCGGACGGCGGATGAAGACGTCGGCGAAGCGCATGGGCGACCGGGTCCGGCGGCTCAGGCGCCCGGCGGCACGTCGGTGCGCACCACGACCTGCGTCCCGTCCGCGAGCTTCGAGAGGCCGCTCGTCGCCACCTGCTTCCCCTGCGAGACGCCTTCGGCGATCTCGACCCAGCCGTCGCCCAGGTCCACGCCGAGCGTCACCGGACGCTCGCGCGCGACGCCGTCCTCGATGAGGAAGAGCTTGGTGACCCCCGCGAACGACGTGAGCGCGCTCCGCGGCACGGCGAGCGCGCGGTCGTCGTGCCCGATCACGACCTCGCCGTGGCCGAAGAAGCCGGGCCGCACGCGATGGTCTCCGTTCGGGACGACGGCCTCGAACGCGAGCGAGCGCGCGACCGGGTTGGCCGCGGAGCCGATCCGCGTCACCTCGCCCGTGAACGTCTCGCCCGGGAACGCGTCGACCGTCACGCGCAGAGCCTGCCCCGGGTGCAGCGACGGGACCTCCCGCTCCGGGACCTCCCCGCGGAACTTGAGCGGGTCGTCCTGGACGAGCCGGAAGAGCACCGTGCCGACGCGTACGTAGTTCCCGGTGTCGACCAGGCGGGCCGCCACCGACGAGGGGAGCGGCGCGCGGATCTCGGTGTGCTCGAGCTGGATGCGGAGCTGGTCGCGCCGGGCGCGCGCCACGTCGAGCGTCGTGCGCACCTGCTCGTACTCCTGCGGCGAGATGACACCCTGCGCCTGCAGCGGACGGGCGCGCCCCTCGTCGGCGACCGCCTTCGTGAGGCTCGCCTCCGCCTCGCGGAGCCGCGCCTCGATCTCGTCCCGCCGGACGCGGGCGAGGAGCTGACCCGGCTCGATGCGGTCGCCCAGGTCCGCCTCGACCGCGATCACCTGCCCGTCCACCTCGCTCGCGATCTCGGCCTGCGCGTTGGCGGCGAGCGTCCCGACGACGGACACGGTGCGCTCGACGGCGCGGACGGCGACGTTCGCGATCGTGACCGTGACGGTCTCCGCCTTCGGGGCCGCCCCGGACGACTGGGCCGCCGAGCGGCCGCCACACCCGGCCGCCGCGAGGAGACCGGCCAGGGCCATCGCCTGCCAGCGCGTCATGCCGCGCGCCTCTGCCGCCGCGCCGCGCTGCCTATCCCGTGCAGGTAGAGGTCCACGATCCGCACCGCCACCGCCTCGGGCCGGTCGTCGGCCCCGTGCTCGAGGATCGCCGCGCGGGCGAGCCCGAGGAGGAAGGCGACGGCGAGGCGCCGGGCGTTGCCGCCGCCCCCGATCCGGTGCCGCGCGAGCGCACGCTCGACCGCGCGCACGACCCGCCGCCGCCGCTCCGACGCGCGGCGCGGGCGCCGCTGCTCGTAGCGCTGCACGAGCGTCAGGAGATGAGGACGGCGCCAGAAGAAGTGCAGGATCACGACCACGATCTGGCGGAGGACCTCGCTCGTCGGGGCGGCCTGCTCCGCGGCGGCCTCCACGTCGAGCGCCACGCGCTCGAGGCTCGCCTCGAGCGCACCCCGGTGGAGCTCGTCCTTGGTCGGGAAGTAGAGGTAGACGGTCCCCTTCCCCACGCCCGCCCGCGCGGCCACCTCGCTCACCAGCACCTGGTGGAAGTCGCGCTTCTCGAAGACCGCAGTGGCCGCGGCGAGAATCCGTCGTCGCTTGTCGTCGTGGCGCATCAGAACTGACCGGTCAGTTCTAACAGCTCGCCATCGGCGAGGGAAGCAGGGCCGCGGGAGAAACTCCGCGGCGCTCGCCGTGCGCCGTCAGGTCGCGGGCAGCCGCTCCGCGAGGCTCCGCAGGACGTCGTCGAAGCTGCCGAGCTCGTGGCAGCGGATGCTCTCCGCGCGGCAGTAGCGGACGAGGTCGGGCTTCGCGAACACCTCGTCCGCGACGGCGGCCGGCGCGCGATCCGATATCCCGTCGCCGACGAAGACCACGTAGCGCCCGCGGCGGCGGGCCTCACGCAGCGCCTCCGCCTTGTCGTGGCCGAAGGGCGAGCGGTCCCGGAAGACGCACTGCCAGCCCTTCCTTTCGTCCGGGACGAGCGTGTTCGCGCGGACCTCGAGTCCCGGGAAGTCGGCGGGCAGGAGGTAGAGGCCGATGATCTGCTCGAAGCCCGCGCTGAGGACCGTGAGCGGCACCCCGCGCTCCCGGCACCAGCGGGCGAAGCCCGCGAAGGCAGGGTCGATCCCGACGTGCTCGCGGAGCAGGCGGACCGCGTCGGCGAAGGGCGCACGGATGCTCCGCATGTCGCCCGCGATGCACTGGCGCAGGCTGATCTTCCCGTCGCGCGCGAGTCGCTCGTTCACCTCGCGCATGCGGGCGCCGCCGCCGAGGCGCTCGGTCAGGAAGACGAGCGTGTCGCGTTCGGTGATCGTGCCGTCGAAGTCCGAGAAGACGTGGAGCCGCGCCGGGTCGAGCCGCTCGTCGCTCACGAGGCCACCGCCTCCACGCTGCGCTTCCGCAACGCCACGCGACGGAGCCGGACCGCGAGCCAGAGCGCCGCCGCGAGCGACGCGCCGCCGGAGACGAGCGCCGCCCGCCGCGCCCCGAACCCCTGGGCGAGCGCCCCGAGCGCGAGCCCGCCGAACGGCTGCGTCCCGAGGAACATGACGGCATGGAGCCCCATCATCCGGCCCCGGTACGGCTCGTCGACGATCAGCTGGAGGAGCGTGTTCGTCGTCGCGAGGTACCGGATCAGTCCCCAGCCCGCGAAGACCTGGCACACGAGCGCCACCTCGAAGCGCGGGCTCACTGCGACGCCGAGCACGGCGACGGCGAACATCCCGAGCCCGAGGAGGAGCTGGCGCCGGTGCTGCGCGCGCGAGTAGTGCCGGGTGGCGAGGTGCACGGACGAGGTCACCGAGCCGATGCCCGCCGCCGTCAGCAGGAGGCCGTAGCCCTCCGCGCCCGCACCGAAGACCGTCTTCGCGAACACCGGCATGAGCACGAGGTACTGCGCGCCGAGCGCGCACACGATCCCGAGGAGCATGAGGAGGCTCCGGAGCGCCGGGACACCCCAGACGTAGCGCAGGCCCGACACGAACCCCGCGCCGAGCGGCTGCGTGTGCCGCGCCCGCGTGAAGCGCGGCAGCCGCATGCGGAGGAGCGCGGCCAGGACGGCGAGATAGGACGCCGCGTTCAGGAAGAAGCAACCCGCCTCGCCCGCGACGCTCACGAGGCTCCCGGCGATCGCCGGCCCGATCACGCGCGCACCGTTGAAGATCGAGGAGTTGACGGCGATCGCGTTCGGCAGGTCCTCGGGACTCGACATCTCGATCAGGAACGACTGCCGCGTCGGGATGTCGAGGGCCCCGACCAGCCCGCCGGCGGCTGCGAACCCGATGACGATCGGCACCGTCGCCGCGTGGCGCGCGACGACGACGCCGAGCCCGAGGGCGAGGAGCATGAGGAGCGACTGCGTGACGAGCAGCACGGGGCGGCGCGGCAGGCGGTCGGCGACCACGCCCGCGAGCGGGGCGAGGAAGAGGATCGGGAGGTAGCCCGCGAAGGCCACCTTGCCGAGGTCGACCGGGCGCCCGTTCAGCCGGTAGACGAGCCACCCCTGCGCGACGCTCTGCATCCAGTACCCGATGAGCGAGATGCCCTGCCCGACGACGAAGAGCCGGAAGTTCCGGTGGCGCAGCGCCGGCACGCCGGCGAAGAGACGGCTCCGCCGCGGGGGCAGCGCATCGCTCGCGGGCTCGGGCAGCACGCGGGCGTTGTAGCATGGGATTCCTCCCTCTGCCGGGTCGTGGCATGGTGGCGCCCCGCGATGCTCGTCTCCGCGGACATCGGAGGGACGCACACCAAGCTCGCCCTCTTCCATCCCGACGACCCCGGCCGCATCGTCGCGTTCGCGTCGCTCGCGAGCCGCGACGTCCAGGACCTCGGCGCGGCGATCGCCGACTTCCTGCGGCGCGGGTCGTGGACCGCCGAGGCGGCGTGCCTCGGCGTCGCGGGGCCCGTCGCCGGCACGCGGGTCGAGACGACGAACCTCCCGTGGCTGATCGACGCGCAGGCGCTCACCGCCCGGCTCGGCGTGCCGGTCTTCCTGCTGAACGATCTCGAGGCGCTCGCGTACGGAATCCCGGTGCTGCGCGAGGACGGGTGTGCCATCCTCAACCCGGGCCGCGCGGTGCCGACCGGGACGATCGCGGTCATCGCCGCCGGTACGGGGCTCGGTGAGGGCGGCCTCGTGTGGGAGGGCCGGCGGCACGTCGCGATCGCGAGCGAGGGCGGGCACGCGGACTTCGCGCCGCGGACGCCGCGCGAGATCGAGCTGCTCCGCCATCTCCTCGGCCGCTGGCCGCACGTGAGCTGGGAGCGCGTCGTCTCCGGGCCGGGGCTCGCCGTCCTGTTCGAGTTCCTGCGCGACGTCGAGCGTCGTGAGGTGCCGCCGGCGCTCGCCGCCGCGCTCAGCGCCGGCGATCCGTCGGCGGCGATCGCCGAGGCGGCGCTCGCGGGCGGGACCCCGATCGCAACCGCGGCGCTCGACCTCTTCGTCGACCTCTACGGGGCCGAGGCGGGCAACCTCGCCCTCAAGCTCAAGGCGACGGGCGGCCTCTGGGTGGGCGGCGGGATCGCGCCGAAGATCCTGCCGAAGCTCCGCGACGGCCGCTTCCGCGAGGCGTTCCTCGCGAAGGGACGGTTCGCGAAGCTGCTCGAGGAGGTCCCGGTCCGCGTCATCCTCGACGACCACGTGGCGCTGTACGGATCGGCGCACCACGCGGCGGCGCGGCTCCGCGCGGCCTGACGGTCAGCGCGGCCAGTCGGCCGCCAGCGCGTCGAGCTGCTGGACGCGCGTCCCGAAGGCGTGCTCGAGGACCCACGCGCGCTTGAGGTAGAGGTGTGCGTCCGACTCCCACGTGAACCCCATGCCGCCGTGGTTCTGGACGTTGTCCCCGGCGTTGACGAGCGCGGCATCGGCGGCGAGCGCCTTCGCGGCGCGCACGTGGCGCGCGGCGTCCGCCTCGCCGTCTCGGAGCGCGACGGCCGCGTAGGTGGTGAGGGAGCGAGCCACCTCGGCCCGGACGGCCATGTCGGCGCAGCGGTGCTTCACCGCCTGGAACGACCCGATCGGGCGCCCGAACTGCTGGCGCACCTTGCCGTACTCGACCGACATCTCGAGCGTGCGCTCGGCCACCCCGACGGCCTCCGCCGCGACGAGCAGCGTCGCCCGCACGCGGAGAGCGCCGGCGTCGGCGGCGAGCGGCGCGGCCGGCACGCCGCCCAAGCGGACGCGGCCGAGGCGCCGCGTCGGATCGATGCTCCCCGTCGCCTCGACGGCGACTCCGCGCGCGTCGGCGGCCACGTAGCGGACCGTGCCGGCGCCGAGGGCGAGGAAGCCGTGTGCGGCCTGCGGGTCCGCGACCACGGCCGCGGCGTCTCCGGCATCGCGCGGGTCGTCCACCACCGCGACGCGATGCCTGCCGGCGAGGACGCTCGCGTGCACGCTCCGGTGGTCGGCCGACCCGGCGAGCGCGTGCGCCGCGAGCACCGTCCCGAGCCAGGGCCCCGGGGTGAGCGCCCGCGCGAGCTCGACGAAGAGCAGCATCTCCTCCGGCAGGCCGTACCCTGCCCCGCCCGCCGCCTCGGGGAGCCCGAGGCCGAACCAGCCGAGCGCGCCCGCCTCGCGCCACACGCCCTCGTCGAGGCCGGGCTCGGCGCCGATCAGCGTCCGGACACGGGCGACGGGGAGACGGTCCGCGAGCACGCCGCGGATCGCGTCACGCACCGCCTCCTGCTCGGGGCCGAGGGTCAGGTCCATCGCGTCACCGGGGCAGCCCGAGGAAGCGGTCGCCGATGATGTTCCGCTGGATGTCCTTCGTGCCGCCGCCGATCGTCTGCGCGAGCCCACCGAGGTAGCTCGTCGTCCAGCGCGACTCCGGCGTGGCCACCGCCTCCGGACCGAGGATCTCCATCGCGAGGAGATCGATCCGCTGCACGAGCTCCGAGAAGAAGAGCCGGATCATCGACGCCTCGGCGCCCGGGACGCCCGTCCGCGCCGCGAGGCTGACGCTCCGGTACGTCATCGCGCGCATCGCGTGCACCTCGGCCTCGGCGCGCGCGAGGCGGCGCGCGATCTCGACGTCGGCGAGCGCACCCGCGCCGCGCGCCGTGTCGATCAGCTCCGTCACGCGGCGGGCCAGCCGGACCTGCTCGGAGAGGAAGGCCGTCCCCCGCTCGAAGCTGAGGGTGGCCATCGCGACGCGCCAGCCGTCGTTCAGCTGGCCGACGACGTTCCGCAGCGGGATGCGAACTCCGTCGTAGAACACCTCGCAGAAGTCGCTCTCGCCCGTGAGCGTCGTGATCGGTCGGATCTCGATGCCCGGCGAGTCCATCGGGCAGATGACCCAACTGATGCCCCGGTGCCGCGGCGCCTCGGGGTCGGTCCGCACGAGGAGCTCCTGGAACTCCGCGATGTG
>CAZLYE010000616.1:0-2962 GCA_964562865.1 uncultured Binatia bacterium (SeqCode)
GGGCGGCTTGGCGGCGGAGGACATCGACGGCTCCTTCAGGTTATCCGTTCCCTATAGCGTGGATCGTCCCGGGTTGCGACGCTCATCGGGCGGCCCGCGCCGGCGTCCCCCCCACGACCGTGAGCACGCCCTCGGCGTGTCGGGCGCGGAGGACCTTCTTGTCGAACTTGCCGACGCTCGTCTTCGGGACCTCGGCGACGAAGGTCCATCGCTCGGGCACCCACCAGCGGGCGACGCGCTCGCCGAGGAAGGTGGCGAGCGCCTCCGCCGTGACGCGCGCGCCCGGCTTGAGGACGACGCACGCGAGCGGGCGCTCCTCCCAGCGCGGGTCGGACACGCCGATGACCGCCGCCTCCACCACCTCGGGATGGGCCATGATCGCGTTCTCCAGCTCCACCGACGAGATCCACTCGCCGCCCGACTTGATCACGTCCTTCGCGCGGTCGGTGATCTGGACGAAGCCGTGGTCGTCCACGGTGCCGACGTCGCCCGTCCGGAGCCAGCCGTCGTGGAACTTCTCGGGGGCGTCGTCACGGTAGTACGCGCCCGTCACCCACGGGCCGCGGACCTCGATCTCGCCCGCAGACTTCCCGTCCCACGGCAGCGTGCGGCCCGCGTCGTCGACGATGCGGAGCTCGATGCCCGGCACGATGCGACCCGTCTTGGCGCGCCAGTCCATCTCGGACTCCGGCGCCGCGTCCTTCGGCGGGAACGCGATGGCCGCCGTCGGGCTCGTCTCGGTCATCCCCCAGGCCTGGATGATCCGTATGCCGTGCCGCTCCTGGAAGCGCTCGATGAGCGCACGCGGCACCGCGGAGCCACCGCACACGACGAGCCGCAGCGAGGACAGGTCGACGGGCACCGTCTCGACGTGGCGCAGGATGTCGTTCCAGATGGTCGGCACGGCGCCCGACATCGTGGGACGCTCCTCGGCGATCATGCGACAGAGCGGCGCCGCCTGGAGGAAGCGGCCCGGCATGACGAAGTCCGCACCCACCATCCAGCCGGCGTACGGGAGTCCCCACGCGTTCGCGTGGAACATCGGCACGATCAGCAGGATGCGGTCGCGCTCGCCGATCGCGAACGCGGCGCCCGACGTGGTCGCGAGCGAGTGCAGGAAGGTCGAGCGGTGGGTGTAGACGACGCCCTTCGGGTTCCCCGTGGTGCCGCTCGTGTAGCACATCGCCGCCGCGGCGCGCTCGTCCAGCGCGGGCCAGTCGAAGGCGGGCGACTCGGCCGCGAGGAGCTCCTCGTAGCGGAGCGTGCGCGGTCCGAGCGCGCTCGCGTCCCCGCTCCCCACGACGACGAAGTGCTCGACGGTCTCCAGCTCCGCCCGCACGCGCGCCAGCACGGGGACGAGCGTGTCGTCGACGAGGACGACGCGATCGGCGGCGTGGTTGGTCACGTAGGAGAGCTGCTCGGGGAAGAGCCGGATGTTCAGGGTGTGGAGGACGGCGCCCATCGACGGCACGGCGAGGTACGCCTCCAGATGCTCCTGCGTGTTCCACGAGAACGTCCCGACGCGGTCGCCCGGGTGGACGCCGAGACGCCGGAGCGCGCCCGCGAGCCGCGCCGCGCGCTCCGCGACGTCGGCGAAGCGCGCGCGGCGGATGCGGTCGCCCTCGAAGGTGGCGACCCGGCTCCCGGCGTACACGGTGGCGCCGTGATGGAGGAGGGACGCGATCGTGAGCGGACGCTCCTGCATGGTTCCGAGCATGCGATCTCGTCTACCATCGGCTGCGGCTCCGGGCCAAGGCGGCGGCACGCACGGACGTCACCGCGACGCGCTGACGGCGCCTTACCATCTGCTGCTTCACGTTCCGCTCGGTGACCAGCACACTCGTCCTCGATGGCGTCTTCGTGCCCGAGCCGGACGGCCGCTGCGCTTCCACCCGGCGTCGCCGTCCACGTACGACGACGTGCGCAGCGTCGTCGCCCGCGCGCACCCCCACTCCTTCGGTGGAGCGGATTCGGAGCGTCTGACTTGGAGTCAGCCTCTTGTCGCTGCGCCCGCCAGCGAGAAGAGTGATCGCGCCGGATTCAACCCGCCCTCGATGATGCTCTTGAGCCCCGTCGCCGCCATGATCGAGAAAATCGGCAGAAGCGGAAAATGGTACCTGTTGTCGCCGAAGAAGATGACCGCGTGGACGAACGTCAGCCACGCGACGGTCATCGGCAGTACCACCGCCCCGTGTCCCTCGGACGGCCGGAAGTGCCGAAGCCCGAAGAGGGCGAGCGCGAGCACCACAAAATAGTACGCGTTGATGACGGAGCACAGTCGTCGCATGCCGTCCGCACCCAGGAGCTTCAAGAGCCCCGCCTCGATCCACGGGACCGCGCCGAGGTCGTCGCTGTACATGTAGTACACCTTGGGGGGAATCAGCGCGACGACGCGGCCCGGATGGCTGAACACGTCGGCGAGCACCTCGCGCGTCTCTGCCCTCGCGATCGCGACCTCGGCCTGCGGGTTCGGAAGCTTCAAATACGGTCCGAACCGCTCGTTCCAGAAGGCTGGAATGGAAGGGTTCTGCGGGCTCGCCTGTCCGCCTGTCGCCACGGCAGAGTGACCGATCCACACCGCCATGGGACCATCGGACGCGATGAGGATCGGGTAGCCGAGCATCACCTGATTTCGTACCACCCAGGGAACGAGCACGATCAGAATCCCAGAGGCTGCAGCCGCAGTATTCTTGACCACGGCTCGCACGGGCGCGCCCTCCGTCAACCAGGTGAGCGCGAAGGCGGGCAGGAGGGTCAGGGCGATGCCGCGCACCAGGCTCATGACGCCGAGGAACGCGCCGAAGACGAACCAGCGCGTCATCTCCTCTCGAGGACGATTGTTCCACCGGAGAAAGAGCCACAGCGCGACGCAGAAGAGAAGTCCGAAGAGCGCCTCGCTCACTATCGGTGGCGAGAAGAGTACGTGCCCGGGGAAGAGAGCGAGCATCGCCCCCGCGAGGAG
>CAZLYE010000617.1:0-4040 GCA_964562865.1 uncultured Binatia bacterium (SeqCode)
TCGACGACGTGCACTCGATCAAGGACCTCGAGGAGATCCAGGAGTGCCTGATGGACGGCCTCGCCGCCTGGGTCGAGGCGGGGCGCCTCCTCGTCCTCACCTCGGACCGCGCGCCCGGGGAGATGTCGGCGCTCGTCGGACGGATGCAGGAGCGGTTCGCGGGCAGCGTGGTCGCGGGCATCGACCCTCCGGAGCCCTCGCTCCGCGTCGCGATCCTGCAGCACAAGGCCCGCGCGAAGGGTGTCACGCTCGACGCCCGGCTCGCGGCGCGGGTCGCGACCGACGTCGACGGGAATGTCCGTCGCCTGGAGGGCGCCCTCACCCGCCTCGTGGCGCACGCGCGCCTCAGCGGACGGCAGATCGACGAGGCGCTCGCGATCGAGGTGCTCCCGGAGCTCCGCACGCGGGCTGCCACGCCGACGGTGGACGGGATCCTCGCCGCGACCGCGGAGAGCTTCGGCACCTCCGCCCGCCGGCTGCGCGGCCGGCGGCGGGACCCGGAGCTGGTCCTGCCGCGTCAGGTCGCGATGTACCTCGCCCGGAAGCTCCTCGGCGCCTCGTTCCCGACGCTCGCGACCGCGTTCGAGCGCGACCACACCACACTCATGCACGCCTGCCGCCGCATGGCCGCACGGCTCGAGAACGATGCGGCCCTCGCGGCGCGGGTGGAGCGGATCGAGCACCAACTACGGCGGATGGAGGACGTATGAGGGGACGCGTGCTCGGCCTGGTGATCGCGGGCGGCGAAGGCCCGCTCGACGGGCTCGGCGTCGCGGCGGACGCGGCGCTCACCCCGTTCGCCGGCAAGTACCGCTTCGTCGACTTCGCGCTCGCGACGCTCGTCAACTCGGAGGTGAGCCGGGTCTACGTCGCCGCGACGGGCTCGAGCCCGCTCCGCGCCTACCTGGCGCAGGCGGCGCGCGGCTTCCCCCTGCCGGTCCGCCTTTCCGGGTCCGCCGGCGGCGGGGGGCGGCGCGCCGCCCGCCTCCTGCGGGCGCTCGCCGGCGCGCGGCACCTGCTCGCGGCCCAGGCGCCGGAGGCGGTGGTCG
This sequence comes from uncultured Binatia bacterium (SeqCode), assembly GCA_964562865.1. Lineage (GTDB taxonomy): Bacteria > Desulfobacterota > Binatia > DP-6 > DP-6 > CAZLYE01. Next base: position 1,050 of record CAZLYE010000617.1, read on the forward strand.
TCCTCTCCGCGGACCACATCCTCCAGCTCGACGCACGCCACCTGCTCGAGGCACACCGGGCCGCGGGCGCCGACCTGACCCTCTGCGCCGGCTCCCTGCCGCTCGACGAGACGGCGGGCCGAGCCATCCTCCGGGTGGGCGATCGGGCTCGCGTGCAGGGGGTCGTCGCCGCGCCGCCGCCGCACGCCGCGCCGTTCCGCCAGCAGCCACTCGCGGTCACCTGGACCGGCGACCTCGTGCTCGGGGGTGCCGCCCTCGCGACCCTGTTCGCCGCGCTGCCTCCCGACACGCGCGGCCACGACGCCGACCTGCTCGACCGGCTGGCGCGCGGGCTCGACGTGGCGGCGTACGACGTGCGCGAGAACAGCGTCCCCGGAGCACGGCAGCGGCTCGCGTTCTGGCACGAGCCGACCACGATCGAGGCCTACTACGACGCGCAGATGAACCTCTGCACGCCGGCGCCGGCGCTGGACCTCTACAACGCGGCCTGGCCGGTGCTCCCCGCCGCGAGCGGCCTCGGCCCGGCCAAGGTGGTGGCCGACGACGCGGGACGCGTGGGCCAGGCACTCAATTCGCTCGTCTCGGACGGGACGGTGATTCGGGGCGGCGTGGTGGTGAACACGGTGCTGGGGCGTGGGGTCGTGGTGGAGAGTGGGGCCGAGGTGGAGGACTCGGTGCTGCTGGACGGCTGCCGGGTCGGAAGGCGGGCGCGCGTGCGGCGCGCGGTCGTGGGGGTGGGGGCTGTCATCGGCGACGCCGGCGAGATCGGCTACGAGAGCTCGCCGGCGTCGCCGGCACGGGTCGTGCGCTCCGGGCTCACGATCGTGCCGGCGCTCGTCGAGTCGGAGCGCGCGGCCGCCGGCGCCAGCTGACGACTCTTCCCCTTCCGCCAGCGGACTGCCCGGGTATACTCGGCGGTTCCGCGCCCGTCCGGGCGCATGCAGCCGTGGGAGCCATGACCCCGTCCGCGATCGAGATCGTCGGTGCGCACGAGCACAACCTGAAGGGCATCGACGTGCGCGTGCCGCTCCACGCGCTCACCGTCGTGACCGGCGTCTCCGGCTCGGGAAAATCCTCCCTCGCGTTCGACGTCCTCTACGCCGAGGGACAGCGGCGCTACGTCGAGAGCTTCTCCACCTACGCCCGCCAGTTCCTCGATCGCATGGAGAAGCCGCGCGTCGAGCGGATGGAGGGCATCCTCCCCGCGATCGCGATCGACCAGCGGCGGCCCGTGAAGACGTCGCGCTCGACGGTCGGCACGATGACCGAGCTGCACGACCACCTGAAGCTGCTGTTCGCGAAGATCGGCGTGCCGCACTGCCGGACGTGCGGGAAGCCGGTCGAGCGGGACACCCCCGAGGGCGCGGCCGCCCGCCTCCTCGCGGCGCACGACGGTGCGCGGGCGCTCGTCACCTTCGACCTCGCGCTGCCCGAGGGCCTGCCGTGGCCCGACGTCCGCGCCGGCCTGCTCGCCGCGGGCTTCATCCGGGCGCTCCACGCGGACGCGCTCGTCGAGCTCGAGACCGCCGACGCGGCGCCCGCGCGCGACGGCCGGTTGACCGTCGTGCAGGACCGGCTGCGCCTGCGCGCGTCGGACCGCGGCCGGCTGGTCGAGTCGCTCGAGCAGGCGCTCCGGCACGGCCGCGGACGGGCGGCGGTCGTGCTGCCCGACGCGGGCGGGCACATCGAGCGCTACTCCGCGGCGCTCGAGTGCGCGGCGTGCGGGTTCGCGGTGCGCGATCCGGTCCCGAACCTCTTCTCGTTCAACAGCCCGCTCGGCGCCTGCGAGAGCTGCCGCGGGTTCGGCCGCATCATCGACCTCGACCTCGAGCTCGTGATCCCCGACCCGCGGCGCACGCTCGGCGAGGGCGCCATCAAGCCCTGGTCGACGAAGGCGACCACCTGGGAACGCGGCGAGCTCCTCAAGTTCTGTCGCCGCCGCGGTATCCCGACCACGGTGCCGTGGGCGGACCTCGCGCCGGCACAGCAGGAGCTCGTCCTCGCGGGCGACGGGCGCGGCAACTTTCCCGGGGTGCGTGGCTGGTTCCGCTGGCTCGAGGGACGGACGTACCGGATGCACGTCCGCGTCTTCCTGTCGCGCTACCGGAGCTACACGCTCTGCCCCGCGTGCAACGGCGCGCGCGTCAAGCCGGAGGCGCTCGACTTCCAGGTCGGCGGGAAGACCATCGCCGCGATCAACGCGCTGCCGATCGGCGAGGCGGAGCGCTTCTTCGCGGGCCTCCGCCTGCCGAGCGGCCAGACCGAAGCCGTCGCCGGGATGATCCTCGCCGAGATCCGCAGCCGGCTCGGCTACCTGGCCGAGGTCGGGCTCGAGTACCTGACGCTCGACCGACAGTCGCGCACGCTCTCGGGCGGGGAGCTCGAGCGCGTCGACCTGACCACCGCCATCGGCTCCTCGCTCGTGAACACGCTCTACGTCCTCGACGAGCCGTCGATCGGGCTCCACCCGCGCGACACGGAGCGCCTGACGCGGATCCTCCACCGGCTCCGCGACCTCGGCAACGCGGTGGTCGTGGTCGAGCACGACCCGACGATCATCCGAGCCGCGGATCACGTGATCGACCTCGGGCCGGGCGCGGGCGAGCGCGGCGGCCGGGTGGTGTTCGCCGGCCCGCCGGGCGCTCTCGTCAGGGCGACCGACTCCGCCACCGCCGACTACCTGAGCGGGCGGCGGGCGATCCCCGTGCCCGCCCGCCGCCGGAAGCCGATCCGGGGCGTCTCGCTCCGGATCCGCGGCGCGACTGCGAACAATCTCAAGGACATCGACGTCGAGATCCCGCTCGGCTGCTTCGTCGCCGTGACGGGCGTCTCGGGCTCCGGGAAGTCGACGCTCATCGACGACGTCCTCTACCGCGGCCTCAAGAAGCGCCGCGGCGAGCCGGTCGGCATCCCGGGCGCGTGCCGCGCGATCGAGGGCGCGGAGCGCGTGGCGGAGGTGATCCTCGTCGACCAGGCGCCGATCGGCTCCAC
>CAZLYE010000618.1:0-4360 GCA_964562865.1 uncultured Binatia bacterium (SeqCode)
CGGAACGACGAGCGGAGTGCGGGACACGAGACGCCGCGTGAGCAACGCCCGTGCCCCCGCAAACGCGTGCGCGGACGGGGGTACGCATATTGACGACCGTCAACATCGTGGCGCTCGCCGGCGAAATCGCCGCGGACGTCAGTCGGGCGGCGTGAGTCGACGACCGAGCCCGCGCAGTTTCCGGAGATAGAGTGCCATCCCGACGGCGACGAGCACGCCGAGAGCGGCGCCGAGTGCGGCCGTCGGCGCACCGGTGCGGCGGAACTCGCCGGCCGCCCAGACCGTGTACGCGAGGGCGCCGACGAGCGCCGTCACGATGAAGATGCGGTGGACGGCGGCGACGGGTCCCGGGCCGCGCGGCATGACCGCGCACTAGCAGGTCGCGTCGGGAACCTCCATCTTGACCCCGTTCGTCGCACGGCACTAGGTTCGCCGGTCGTCAAGGAGGCGCCATGAGCGTCACGAACGGCCACGAGCGCGTGACGAAGACGTTCCCCGTCTTCGACTGCGACGCCCACATCAACGACCCCGACGCGATCTGGACGGACTACGTCGAGCCCGAGTACCGCGAGCTCGTCCGGCGCTCGTACTGGAAGGACGCGCACCAGACGTATCTGAACGGCCGCACGCCGACGATCGGCGGGGCGGCGTACGACTTCCCCGGCTACAACCCGATCTGCATCGCCGGCCCGCAGATGTCGAAGAAGATCGCGCGCAAGCTCCAGCAGATCGGGCTCACCGCCGACCAGAAGAAGTACGTCGAGCACCCGGGCGCCTACGATCCGAAGGCGCGCCTCCGCGAGATGGACCTCATGGGGATCGATCAGGTGATGATCATCCCCACCATGATGGTCGCGAACTTCCCCTTCGTGGACAGCGTCGACGGGGCGTACGCGTTCGCGCGCGCCTACAACAACTGGGCGCGCGACTACTGCGCCGCCGCGCCCGACCGCCTCTTCCCCGCCGGCTGGCTGCCGCTGCAGAGCATCACCTACACGTGCCGCGAGCTCGAGCGCATCGCCAAGATGGGTTTCCGCGTCGCGCTCATCCGGCCGATCGACGCCCACGGACGCTACCCCAACTACATCTTCCCGGGCTTCACGGGCGGCTCGCCGACCAACACCATGGACAAGGTGTTCCGGAAGTTCGAGGAGACCGGGATCGTCCTGGGCATGCACACCTTCCCGGCGCTGAACCCCGAGATCGGCACGGAGTTCCGGAAGGCGATTCCCGCCGTGCCGATGACCTCGCCGGGCGAGCTCGTCGCGCGCGCGGGCGAGATGCACATGGGCGGGCGCATGGTCGACGTCCAGACCATGAGCTTCATCTTCGAGGCGGTGGTCTGGCTCTCGCAGGTGCTGCTCTCGGGGATGCTCGACCTCTACCCGAAGCTCACGATGGCGGTCTTCGAGTCGAACTCCACCTGGCTGCCGCAGCTCCTCGAGCACTGGGACCGGCTCTTCCGGCTCTACGCCAACGAGCGCACGCTCAAGACCGACCGGCTGCCGAGCGAGGCGTTCTACCAGCAGTGCTACATCGCCTTCGAGTCGGACGAGACGCCGACCTTCCGTCAGTGGGACCGCTTCGAGAACGTCGGCGTGTGGTCGTCCGACGCGTACCACCACGACGGGGCCGACTCCTGGAGCGCGATCCGCGAGATGCGCGGGGCCGGCGTGCCCGAGGCGGCGCAGGCGAAGCTCCTCGGCGGCAACGCGCGCCGCATGTACGGCATCCAGGAGAAGGTCTTCGTGAGCGAGGAGCCGCCGGCCCTCGAGCGGCCCGGGTGGTTCCCCGCCGGCGAGGAGCTCGAGCAGTGGGCCGCCGCCGAGGCGGATCCGCGCGCGCACGGCATCACGAAGTTCGACCTCTCGAAGCTCGATCCGCGCATCCTCATGCAGGCGCTGAGGCCCTACTGAGATGGTCATCGACATCGACAGCCACGTCTGGGAGCCGGCCGCCGTCTGGGAGAAGCACCTCGACCGCGACTACCGCGTCGCCGCGCGGAGCGCCTTCTGGCACGAGGTCGACCCGAGCGGTCTGGAGTTCACCGTCCTGAACGGGCGGCGCACCCGACGGCTCCGCGAGAGCGGCATCAACCGCCAGGCCTGCTGGCGGCCCGGGATGACCATCGAGCAGATCGGGGCGCTCGATCCCGAGGAGAGCCATCCGATCACTCCGGGCGCGTCCGACCCGGCCGCGCGCCTCCGCGACATGGACGCGATGGGCGTCGACCGCGCGCTCCTCTTCCCGACGCTCTTCGCGGAGCACTTCCCGATGGTCGAGAACCCCGACGTCGCGTGGGCGCTCGCCAGGGCCTACAACGACTGGCTCCTCGAGTTCGCGGCGGCCGATCGCAAGCGCCTGCTCCCCGTGGCGGTGCTCCCGCTCCAGGAGCCCGCGCTCGCGGTCCGCGAGCTCGAGCGCGTCGCGGCGCGCGGCGTGAAGGCCGCGTTCATCCGTCCGTCGTTCTTCGACGGCCGCTTCCCGAACCACCCCTCTTACGACCCGCTCTGGCAGCGGCTCGAGAAGCTCGACGTCGCCGCCTGCGTCCATCCCTCGCCGGGGAGCACGAACCCCGAGTGGACCTGCGCCGGCCCTTTCGTCGACCGCGTCGCCACGAACCTGCGCATCGGCCACCACGTCGCCGAGGCGGTCGCTCCGTTCATGGACACCTCGACGCTGCTCACGGCGCTCGCGTTCTACGGCCACATGGAGATCTACCCGAAGCTCCGCCTGACGCTCGTGCACGCGGGCGCCGCGTGGGTGCCGCTCGCGCTCGAGAAGTCGGAGACCTATCTCTGGCTCTTCTCCGGCATTCGCGACGTGAGCCTCGAGCCGGAGCACGTCTTCTTCGAGCGGCCATCGCTCGTCAGCTTCGACTCGTGGGAGACGCCGGTGGCACGCATGCCGGACGTGTTCGGCGACGTGGCGGCATGGGGCTCGCGCTACCCGAACCACGACACGGGCACCGTCGATGAGGCGCGCGCGACGCTCGCGAGGTATGCCGTGCCGGACGCGACGGTCGAGAAGTATCTCGGCGGGAACGCGGTCCGGCACTTCGGGCTCGGGTGACGGCGGGCGTCGTGGGTGGTCGTAGCGGGGCCGGGGGCCCTCCCGCGGCTCCCGCTCCTCGGCCGACGCTACACCGTCTCGATCGGGCACGGCGTGCGGCCTGCGTCGAAGGTCGCCGCGGGAGGGCCCCCGGCCCCGCTACGACCGCGCGGCGTCGCGTAGCATGCCGCGGAGCACGTACGGTAGCAGGCCGCCGTTGCGGTAGTACTCGACGTCGTCCGGCGTGTCGACGCGCGCGGTTACCGTGAACTCCTTGACGCTTCCGTCGTCGCGTCGAGCGCGGACCGTCAGGCGCCTCCCCGGCGTGAGGCCGGCGGCGATGCCGTCCACGTCGTAGGTCTCCCTCCCGGTCAGGCCGAGCGATGCGGCGCTCTCGCCGGGGAGGAACTGGAGCGGGAGGACACCCATCCCGACCAGGTTGCTCCGGTGGATGCGCTCGTAGCTCTCGGCGATGACGGCGCGGACGCCGAGGAGAAGCGTGCCCTTCGCGGCCCAGTCGCGCGACGAGCCGGTCCCGTACTCTTTCCCGGCGATCACGACGAGCGGGACGCCCTCGCGCGCGTAGCGCATCGCGGCGTCGTAGATCGTCAGCCGCTCACCGTCCGGGAGGTGGATCGTCCAGCCGCCCTCGACGCCGGGCACGAGCTGGTTCCTGAGGCGGATGTTGGCGAACGTTCCGCGCAGCATCACCTCGTGGTTCCCGCGGCGGGCGCCGTAGGAGTTGAAGTCCTTCGGCTGGACGCCGAGGCCGACGAGATAGCGCCCCGCGGGCGTCTCCTTCGGGATCGAGCCGGCGGGCGAGATGTGGTCGGTGGTGACGCTGTCGCCGAGGAGAGCGAGGACGCGCGCGCCGCGCACGTCTGCGGGCGGCGAGGCCTCGGGCCGCATGCCGGCGAAGAACGGCGGCGACTTGATGTACGTCGACGACGCGTCCCAGGCATAGAGCTCGCCGGCCGGGACCGGCATCGCGCGCCAGTGCTCGTCCCCCTCCGTCACCTTCGCGTACTCCTCGCGGAAGAGACGGGCGTCGACGGCCCGGCGCGCGGCGCGGATCTCTTCGGGCGTCGGCCACACGTCGCGGAGGAAGACCGGCTGGCCCTTGGCGTCGGTGCCGAGCGGGTCGCGCTCGGGGTCGAAGTCCATCGTCCCCGCGAGCGCGTAGGCGACGACCAGCGGGGGCGAGGCGAGGTAGTTCGCGCGCACGAGCGCGTTGATGCGGCCCTCGAAGTTCCGGTTGCCGGAGAGGACGGCCGCGACGACCAGCTCGCCCTTCGTGACCGCCTCCGCG
>CAZLYE010000619.1:0-7337 GCA_964562865.1 uncultured Binatia bacterium (SeqCode)
GCGCCCGGCCCCGAGCTCCGCGTGCGCGCGTTCACGCCGACGTACGCGGACGCGGGCTGGGACGGGTCGTTCACGATCATCGAGACCGTGATGCCCGACCGCGCGTTCATCGTGGACACGATCCGCTGCCGGCTCGCGGCGGCCGGGGTCGAGATCGAGACGTTTCTCCATCCGATCTTCGCCGCGCGGCGTGACCCGCACGGCGGGCTCGAGCTCCTCGCACCGCCGGAGGGCGGGGCACCGCGCGAGTCGTTCGCCCACGTCGCGGTCACTCGCACCCCCGACGTCGACCGGCTCGCCGCCGAGGTGCGCGCGGGGCTCGAGGACGTCCGCCTCGTGACCGGTGATTTCCCGCCGATGATCGCGCGCGCGCAGGGAATCGCGGCGGAGCTCGACACGCTCGGGCGGACGCGCAGCGGCCAGGTCGCCGCCGACGCGACCGCCGTCGCCGACTTCCTCCGCTGGCTCGTGGACGGCGCGTTCGTCTTCCTCGGCTACCGCGAGTACGGCCTCACGACGATCGGCGGCGCCACCCAGGTGCAGCTGCGCGTCGGCTCGGGTCTCGGGCTGCTCCGCCGGGAAGACCGCTCGGCGTTCCGCGCCGCGCGCCCGCTGGACGAGCTCCCGGAATGGGTGCGTGGCCGGCTGCGCGGCGACACCGTCCTCACCGTCACGAAGACCACGGCCGAGGCGCCCGTCCACCGCCGCGTCCCGATGGACGACATCGGCATCCGCGCGCTCGACGCCGACGGACGCGTGATCGGCGAGCGGCGCTTCGTCGGCCTCTTCACGTCGAAGGCGTACGCGGAGGAGTCGGCGGAGATCCCGCTCCTCCGGCGCATGCTGCGGCAGATCCTGGCCGCCGAGCACGTCGTGCCGGGGAGCCACGACCACAAGGAGATCGTCACGGTCTTCAACGCCCTCCCGAAGGCCGCGCTGCTCGCGAGCACGGCGGCCGAGGCGCGCGCCGACGTCGACACGGTCCTCGCCGCCGGGCGGACCGGCGAGGCGACCCTCACGCTCCGCGCGCGCCCGGAGACGGGCCGGGCAGTGGTACTCGTGGTCATGCCGCGGGAGTCGTTCTCGAGCGAAGCGCGCGAGCGGATCCGGGAGCTGCTCTCGGGGCGACTCGGTGGAACGCTGCTCGACGACCACGCGGTGCTCGGCGACGGCGATCACGCGCTCCTGCACTTCACGTTCGCGCCGGCTGCGGGACCCATCCCGCCGGAGGAGGAGCTTCGCGCCGCGGTCGCCGCGCTCGTGCGCACCTGGGAGGAGGCACTCCGCGACACGCTCGTCGGCCGCCTCGGCGGCACCGACGGCGAGCGGCTCGCGCTCCGCTTCGCGCCGGCGTTCCCCGCCGCGTACCGGGCGGAGGTTCCCCCCGAGCGCGCGGCGGCCGACGTCCTCCTCCTCGACGCGGTCGAGCGGGACGGCAGGCCGCGCGTCGCGCTCCGGAACGACGCGCGCACGCCCCTCACGACCGAGCTGCGTGCGTATCTGGCCGGCGAGCCGCTCGTCCTCTCCGAGGTCATGCCCGTGCTCGAGAACCTCGGGCTCCGCGCGCTCGCCGAGGACCAGGTGCCGGTGCGTCCCGCGAGCGGGTCGCGTCTCACCGTGCAGACCTTCTTCGTGCAGGACCGCCGCGGCCGGCCGCTCGACGCCGACGCGTTGGGCCCGCGGCTCGTCGACGCGCTGCTGGCGCTCCGCGCGGGCCGCGTCGAGAACGATGTGCTGAACCGCCTGGTGCTCGACGCGGGCCTCGACTGGCGCGCAGTCGACTGCCTGCGGACCTACTGCGGCTACGCCTGCCAGGCGGGGCTCGCCGCGCGGTCCGTGGCGATGGGCGCGCTCGCGGACCATCCCGAGTCGGCCCGGCTTCTCTTCGAGTGCTTCGCCGCCCGCTTCGGAAGCGCCGCATCCGACGCGGACCGTGCGACGTCCCGGGAGCGCTTCCTCCAGAGCCTCGACGCGGTGCAGGCGCTCCGCGAGGACCTCCTGCTCCGCGCGCTCGCCGACGTCGTCGACGCGACCGTGCGGACGAACTTCTACGCCCGCGGACCCGAGTGCGATCACGTCGCGATCAAGGTCCGCTCTGCCGACCTCGCCCACCTGCAACCCCCGCGGCCGCTCTACGAGATCTACGTGCACAGCCCGACGATGGAGGGCATCCACCTGCGGGCCGGACGCGTCGCCCGGGGCGGCATCCGCTGGAGCGACCGGCCGGACGACTTCCGGACCGAGATCCTCGGCCTCATGAAGACGCAGACGGTGAAGAACGCGATCATCGTCCCGACGGGCGCGAAGGGCGGGTTCGTCGTCAAGCGCGAGACGCCGGTCGTCGAGGCGTACCGGACGCTGATCCGCGGGCTCCTCGACCTGACCGACAATCTCGTGGCGGGGCGCGTGGTGCACCCCCGCGGGCTCGTCGTGCACGACGAGGAGGACCCGTACCTCGTGGTCGCCGCGGACAAGGGCACGGCGACGTTCTCCGACGTCGCGAACGCGATCGCGGCCGAGCACGGCTTCTGGCTCGGGGACGCCTTCGCGTCGGGCGGCTCGCGGGGGTACGACCACAAGGCGCTCGGGATCACGGCGCGCGGCGCGTGGGAGTGCGTGCGGACGCATTTCCGCGAGCTCGCGGTCGACGCCGACACGGCACCACTCGCCGTCGCCGGCATCGGCGATCCGAGCGGCGACGTCTTCGGAAACGGGCTCCTCCGCTCGCGGAGCCTCCGTCTCCGGGCCGCCTTCAACCACGCCCACGTCCTCCTCGACCCCGACCCCGATCCCGCAAGCAGCTTCGCCGAGCGCGAGCGCCTCTTCCGGGAGGGCCGCGGCTGGGACGCCTACGATCCGGCGGTGCTCTCCCCGGGCGGTGCGGTGCTGTCCCGCGCGGCGAAGCGCGTGGTCGTCTCGCCCGAGGCGCAGGCGATGCTCGGCCTCCCCGAGCCCGAGGTGAGCGGCGAGCGCCTCGTGCAGGCGGTCCTCACCCTCGACGCGGACCTCCTCTTCAACGGCGGCATCGGCACGTACGTCGCGGCGACCGCGGAGAGCGACGCCGAGGTGCGCGACGCCGTGAACGACCCCGTGCGCGTCCGCGCGAGCGCGCTCCGAGCGCGCGTCGTCGCGGAGGGCGGGAACCTCGGATTCACGCAGCGCGCCCGCATCGAGTACGCGCTCGCGTGCGGCCGGATCAACACCGACGCCGTCGACAACTCGGCGGGCGTCGACCTGTCCGACCACGAGGTGAACCTCAAGATCTGCCTCGGGCGGGCGGTGGAGGACGGCCGGCTCCGCCCCGAGGCGCGGGACGCCCTCCTGCGCGAGGTGACCGAGGAGGTCTCCGCGCGCGTCCTCGGCCACAACCGCGCGCAGAGCCGTCTCCTCTTCCTCGACCAGGTCCGGAGCCGCCGCCGGCTCCCCGACTTCCGCGAGCTGATCGCCGAGCTCGAGCGCTCGACGGGCCTCGACCGCGGCCTCGAGGCGCTGCCCGACGGCGACGCGCTCCGCGCGCGACGCGGAACCTTCCTCGGGCTCACGCGCCCCGAGCTCGCGATCCTGATGGCCTACACCAAGATCCACCTCCAGCGGGAGCTCCTCGCCTCGACGCTCCCCGACGACCCGGTGCTCGAGCCGTACGTCGTCCGCTACTTCCCGGCCGTGGTCGCGGAGCGCTTCGCCGAGGCCGTGCGCACGCACCCCCTCCGGCGCGAGATCGTCGCGACCGAGGTGGCGAACCGGCTCGTCGACGAGCTCGGGACCAGCTTCGTCTACCGCGTGACGCGCGACACCGGCGCCGCCGTCCCGGACGTCGTCCGCGCCTGGGTGGTCGCGTGGACGGTGGCGGGCGGGGACGAGCTGGCGGCCGCCATCGCGGGCGGCGGCTGGCCGGCGGACGTCGAGACGACGTGCCGCTTCGTGCTCGAGCGGACGATCGAGCAGGCGACGAAGTGGATCCTCGCGAACACGGACCCGACACGCCCGGCCGGCGCGTTCACCGCCGAGCTCCGCGCAGGGAGCGCCCGCGTGCGCGCGCGGCTCCCGGAGTGGATTGCGGCGACGGAGGCGGAGTCGTTCCACAAGCTCCGCTCGGAGCTCGAGATCGCCGGCCTGCCCGCGCCGCTCGCGCGCGATCTCGCCACGGCCGACTGGCTCACCGGCGCGCTCGACGTGGCGCGCGTGGCCGAGGAGGCGGGCGTCGAGCCGGAGGTGGCGGCCGGCCGGTACTACACCCTCGGCCAGGAGATCGACTTCGCGTGGCTCTGGGCGCGGCTCGCCGAGGTGGGCGAGGAGGATCGCTGGCAGCGGCGGGCCGTCGAGGGGCTGGTGGAGGACCTGCTCCGCGCGCGCCGGCGGCTCACGCGGCTCGCGCTCGAGCGCGGCCGCGACGCGGTCCCGACGCGACCGCTCGCCGCCGTGCAGGACCTCCTCCGCGATCTCCGGGCCGCGCCGCGCGTCGGGCTCGCGGGCCTCCAGGTCGCCGTGCGCGAGATCCGCCGACTCGCAGAATCGGGGTGACGATGGTCGTGATCCGCTTTCTCTTCGCGCTCCTGCTCGGCTTCATCCTCGGGACGGGGTCGGTCCTGTACCTGATCCACTCGGGTGCCGGCGACTTCATGATCCGTCGCACCGAGCCGGTCCAGGACCTCGAACGGCGTCTCCACGACGTCGAGCAGCAGCGCGATCAGCTCGGGCGCCAGCTCGACGACGTGCTGAACCGCGCGGCCCGGATGGAGTCGTCGTTCTCGGACCTGGAAAAGCGCTTCGGCAACCTCCAGCGCGAGCTCGAGGCCGCGCGCGGGGAGCCGGAGCACCCGGAGCATCCGGGGCAGTAGCGGTCTACCAGCGCGGGCCGGCGAGGCCCAGGCCGACGAGCTTCAGGAACCCGCAGACCGCGAACACCCCCGCGATGGTGGGGGCGAGGGCGAGGTCGCCGAACATCGGGCCGTGGCCCCACCCGCCGGAGGCCCACATCCATGCCCCGGCGTAGAGCCCGACGAGACCGGCGAGGAGCCCGAGCCCGCGGACGCGGAGACCCGTGTCGAGGGCCCGCTCGACGAGCCAACCAACCAACATGGCGAGCGCGGTGGCCTGGACCACCCGGAACGCCTGATCCGCTGCCTGCTGCTGTATGGCGTACATCGTCCCTCTGGTGATCGAGCTGTCGCTCGACTATTAGCTGGAGAGAGCAAGGGACATGCCACGCAACCCGAGCGCGTCCGGTACCGGGTCCCGAGAGCAGCCTCGGTACGCGCGTGACGTCCGCGTTCAGGCGTGTGCGTACGGGGAGGCCGACGAGTGGTTCGCGTGACCGTACTCGGCTCGGGGGACGCATACGGATCGGGAGGCAGGCTCCACAGCGCCTACCTCGTCGAGAGCCCGGGCGCGACCTTCCTCCTCGACTGCGGTCCGACCGTTCTCCAGGGAATGAAGCGCGCGGGCCGGGATCCGGGTGCGGTCGACTTCGTCCTCGTGTCCCATCTCCACGGCGATCACTTCGGCGGGCTGCCGTTCCTCTTCATGGAGTACCACTACGAGAAGCCGCGCACGCGACCGTTCGCCGTGTACGGCCCCGCGGACACGGAGCGGCGCGTCCGCGCGGCCTACGCGGCGCTGTACGAGAAGACTGCGGCCGAGCCCGTCCGCTATCCGATCCGCTGGGGCACGCTCGCCGCCGGGCAGACGCGCACGATCGGCGCGGTCCAGGTGACGGCGTTCGCCGTGCCGCACGTGTCCGATCTCCTCTCGCTCGGCTTCCGCGTCGACGTCGCCGGCAAGAGCATCCTCTACTCCGGGGACTCGGCGTGGACCGAGGAGTTCGTCGCCCGCTCGCGCGGCGTCGACCTCTTCCTCTGCGAGTGCTCGACGTACGAGACGCGCCTCGACATCCACGTCTCGTATCCGGAGATCGCGGCGCGCGCGGCCGAGCTCGGCTGCCGGCGGCTCGTGCTCTCGCACCTCGGCAGCGAGCCGCTCCGTCACCTCGGCGAGCTCAGCCTCGAGTGTGCCCGCGACGGGATGACGCTCGATCTCTGAGCGCCTGCCCGGGTGTGACGACGAGGCTCCCGCGGCGCGCCTCCTCCTCGCGCGCCGTCGTCTGGGCGAGCAGCGTGCCGACGATGCGCTCGACGAGCGCCGCGACGAACGGCGCGTCGAGCGCGTCGTCCGGCCGCGCCCGGAGGAGCTGCGCGACCGCGAGCGCCGTGCGGGCGGGAGCCTTCCGTCCCGCCTCCGCGAGCACGTAGGCGGTTCCCTCGAGCCGGCGCGCGAGCGTCGCGGGCGGGTAGAGCGTCGCCGCCGCACGACGGAGGACCTCGCGGATGCGCTCGTCCTGGGCGAGGCGGCTGAGCACGAGCGGGCTCTCCCGGATGGCGGCGATTTCCCCGACGAACGGGGCCGCCGCCTCGGCGGTCGGTTGCCAGCCGCTGAGCTCCGGCTCCTCGAGCAGCGTGGCGGAGCCGGCGACGAGGGCCGGGCCCTCCTCCGCCGTCGGGGCAGCGACGCGGGCGGAGACGGGCTCGGCCGGCGGGCGCGGCGGCTCGGCCGTGAGGCGCGGACGGAGGCGCAGGTAGTCCCGGTCGCGCTCCGTGCTCGCCGCGCGCTCGTGCGCCTCGACGAGGAGCGCGTCGAGCACGCGCCAGTCCGCCGGCACGAGCCGGACGCCGGCGCCTGTCTCCATCTCCTGGCGGACCGCCCGGATCCGCTTCCGCGAGGCCTCGGCCACGTGGACGTCGCGGAGCCCCGCCGGCTCGTTCAGCTGCGCCGCGATCAGGAGCGAGCCGCCCGTGTCGAGCGGACGGAGGATCCAGACGACGCGATCGCCGCGCGCATCGAACGGCGACACGAGCCCCTCGGCCGCCGCCGGGGCGGCGACGGCAGGCGCGGCCGGCCGGGCGAGCGGCTCGGGAGCCGCCACGCCGCGCTGCCGCAGCCGGTAGAGGGCCCGGCGGATCTCCTTCCGCACCGCGCGATCCGCGGCGCGTGGCTCGAGCGCGACCAGCGCGGCCGCGACCGCCGCGTGCGGGAACTCCGCGAGCGCCGCGGCGAGCGCCGCGCCCTCCGACCCGTCGAGCCCGCGTGCGAGCGTCGCCTCCGACACCGTGCCCGCGGCCACCGCGTCGGGGTCGAGGCCGGCCCGGGCGAGGACGGCCGCCGCGGCGGCGCGGCGATCGCTCACGGCGCGGCTCCACCGTCACGCGGGAACTCGGCGAGCCGCGCCTCGACGTGGTCGTGGATCCAGTGCGCGTCCCACCACTCCACCGGATCGACGTGCACGCCGTGGATCATGATGCTGAAGTGGAGATGGTCGCCGGCGGCGAGGCCCGTGTCCCCCG
>CAZLYE010000620.1:0-4423 GCA_964562865.1 uncultured Binatia bacterium (SeqCode)
GGCGTCCGCATGTCGATCAGCAGGTAGGAGATGCCCGCGTGCTTCGGCGCGCTCGGGTCGGTGCGGACGAGACAGAACATCCAGTCGGCGAACTGCGCGTTCGAGGTCCACATCTTCTGCCCGTTGACGACGAAGTCGTCGCCCACGAGCTCGGCGCGCGTGCGGAGCGAGGCGAGGTCGGAGCCGGCGCCCGGCTCGGAGTAGCCCTGGCACCAGACCTCCTCGGCACTGAGGATCTTCGGCAGGTGGCGGAGGCGCTGCTCCTCGGTCCCGTGCTGGATGAGCGTCGACCCGACCATCTGGATGCCCATCATGCCGACGAGCCCCGGCGCGCGCGCGCGGACCATCTCCTCGTTGACGATGGTCTGCCGCATGACGTCGGCGCCCTGGCCGCCGTACTCGCGCGGCCAGCCGAGCGCGAGGTAGCCCGCGGCGTGGACCTTCCGCTGCCAGGCCTTCGCCTGCTCGATCCGCCGTGGGTCGCCCCATTCCATCGGTCGCTCGTCGCGCTGACGCCGCGGGACGTTCTTGCGGAGCCAGGCGCGCACCTCGCGCTGGAAGGCGCGCTCCTCGGGGGTGTAGCTCAGGTCCATCGGCCCGCTCGCGTACCACGGTGCGCGCGGGCCTGCCAACCGAGGCGCGGCGCTCCCTCAGCGAAAGAGGGCCTGCGCGAGCTGCGCACGGAATCTCTCGGCGAGCTCGTGGCGGGGCCCGAGCACCTCGAACACGTCGAGCATCGCCTTCCGCGCCGCGTCGTCGGCGTGGCGGGGGTCGCGGCGGACCACCTCGAGCAGCTCGCCGAGCGCTTCCTCGTAGCGGCCCTTCGCGGCGAGGACGCGTCCGAGCTCGAGGCGGGCGTCGAGATCGCCGGGGTCGGTCCGCACGCGGGCGCGGAGCGTCGGCTCGTCGCCGGTCGCGTCGACCCGGGTGCGCAGCTCGGCCGCGAGCCGCTCGGCGTCGCGCGCGACGGGCCCGTCGGGCGTCACGCGCTCGAGGAGCCGGAGCGCCGCCGTGTCGCCGCCGCGGCCGACGTGGACGCGCGCGAGGCCGAGGAGGGCGCGTGGGTGGCGCGTGTCCCGCGCGAGCGCGCCCTCGAAGGCGGCCTCCGCGCCGGCCGCGTCCCCGGCCGTCAGCCGGCCCTCGCCGTCGCGCGCGAGCCGGTCGGCCTCCGTCGGGAGCACGGCCGCGAGGAACTGGCGGACGGCGCCTTCCGGCTCCGCGCCGACGAACTCGCGCACCACCCGCCCGTCGCGAAACGCCTTCACCGCCGGGATGCTCTGGATGCGCAGCGCCTGCGCGACGGCCGGCGCCTCGTCGACGTTCACCTTGGCGAGCACGAAGGCGCCCGCGTGCTCGGTCGCCAGCCGCTCGAGCACCGGCCCGAGCGCGCGACAGGGGGCGCACCACGGCGCCCAGAAGTCGACCACCACGGGGAGCTCCTTCGAGCGCTCGAGGACCTCCCGCTCGAACTCCCGGTCGCCCACGTCGATCGAGGGACCCGCCGCCTCCATGCGACGGAGCTTGCGGGATGGGTTCCGGCAACGCAATGCCCGTGGGGCAGAGCGCGCCGCTACTGCACGTAGCCGAGCGCCTTGAGCTGCCGGCGGGTGCTCTCGTCGGCCTGCACGTGCTCCACCGTCGTCCGCTGGGCGCCCTTGGCCTCCTGGACGTGCTGCTGCCGTTCCTCCAGCGCCGCGCGCAGACGGGCCGTCACGTCGCGCTCCCGCTCCGCGACGTCGTGCGTCCCGAGCGGGTCCACGCGCATGTCGAAGAGCTGGTCGCGGCCCGTCTTCACGTCGTGAAAGAACTGGTAGCGGTCCGTGACGATCGTCCGGAGTGGGATGTCGAAGGTGAAGGGTTCCGCGTACGCGTAGCGCTCGCGCGGCGGTGCGTTTCCCTGGATGAGCGGGACGAGGCTGTGTCCCATCGCGTCGGGGTGCGGGGGCAGACCGAGCAGGTCGAGCACGGTCGGGAGCACGTCGACGAGCTCGACGGGACCGTCGATCCGCTGCGCCGCCCGGCCGGGAATGAGCATGAGGAGCGGCACGTGAAGGTTGGGAACGTACCAGATCTGCCAGTGCAGCATGCTGCCGTGCTCTCGGAACTCCTCGCCGTGGTCCGACGTGACGACGAGGAGCGTCGAATCGAGCAGACCGCGCCGCTCGAGGCTCGCGAGGAAGCATCCGACCCGACTGTCGGTGTAGCGGATGCCGCCGTCGTAGAGCGCAACCACGTGACGCAGGTCCTCCGGCGTGAGGGTCTGCTTCCACCGCCCGACGTCGTTCAGGTTCTCGCTCGTCGGCGTGAACTTCCCGGTGTACGGGGTGTCCTCGAAGTACGTGTCGAACGGGGCGGGGGGCGCATACGGCGAGTGGACGTCGTAGCAGTGCACGAAGAGGAAGAAGCGCTGCGTGGAGTGGCCGTCGAGCCAGCGGTCGACGTTGGCGAGGATGCGCTCGATGTGCAGCGGCTCGTCCTCGAAGTGGTCGAATCCCCGCTCGAATCCGAAGCCGGCGTGCAGGTAGCCTCCGTCGACGAAGCCCCAGGTGGCGAAGCCCTGCGCCTTCAGCAGCTCGGGCAGGGTCGTTCGCGACGCCGGGAGCCGGTCGTCGTTGCCCGTGAAGCCGTGAACCGAGAAGTACAGGGAGGTGAAGAGGGCCATCTGGGACGGCGGCGTGTTGGGCGCCTGTGCGACGGCCTGCGTGAAGACCGTGCTCCGGCGCGCGAGGCGGTCGAGATTCGGGCTCGTGTCGCGGGTGTAGCCGTAGAGCCCGAGGTGATCGGCCCGCAACGTGTCGATGTCGATCACGACGAGGTTCAGGGGGACGCCGTGCGCGTGCGGCGCGGGCGTCGACCCGCACGCGGTGACGAGGACGATCGCCAGAACGGCGCTGGTGCGTGCGAGCGCCGGGTGCATACGTTCGGGGCGACCCTAACTCGTGTGTGCGTTTCGTGTCGAGGATTTTTGGGCAGCGCCGAGCCGGCCCGTGCGGGACTCGGGATGCCAAATTGACACGCCTCGGCGCGCTCTCTTATAAGGAAGGCCCGTAGCCAGTCCCGGTAGCGAAGATCCGATGGCGGCGCGACGCGGCGTCGCGGCGGCTCCGCGCGCCGGCGACCGGCTGCGGTTTTTTTATGCTCGTGTCGGCCATCGCCATCATCCCCGCCCGCTTTCATTCCACCCGGCTCCCGGGGAAGGCGCTCGCGCTGATCGGCGGGCGGCCGATGGTGTGTCACGTCGCGGAGCGGACACGCCGGGCGCGCGGGCTCGCCCGGGTGATCGTCGCGACCGACGACGCGCGGATCGCGGCGGCCGTCGAGGCCACCGGCGCCGACGCCGTCATGACCCGTGCCGACCACCCGAGCGGCACCGACCGTCTCGCCGAGGTGGTGCGGCAGCTCGACGCGGAGATCGTCGTGAACGTCCAGGGGGACCTCCCTCTCCTCGACCCGGCCATGGTCGAGCGGCTCGTCGCCCGGCTGTCCGCGGAGCCGTCGCTCCCGATGGCGACGCTCGTGACGGCGCTCCACGACGAGGCCGACTGGCGGTCGCCGCACGTGGTGAAGGTCGCGGTGTCGGCCGACGGGCGCGCCCTCTACTTCTCGCGGAGCGCGATCCCGCACGATCGCGACGGGCGGCGGCGCCCCGACGAGCCGTTCGGCTGGAGGCACATCGGCATGTACGCGTACCGGCGGGACGTGCTGCTCCGCCTCGCCGGCCTGCCGCCCTCGCCGCTCGAGCGGCGCGAGCAGCTCGAGCAGCTCCGGGCGCTGGAGAACGGCATCACTATCGGTGTCGAGGAATGGACGGCGGCCGGCCCGCTCATCGAGGTCGACACCCAGAGCGACCTCGAGCGGGCCCGCGCGGCGATGGATGGGCGGGGGGCGCCATGAGCAAGAACGGGAAGACGAAGTTCATCTTCGTGACCGGCGGCGTCGTGTCCTCGCTCGGCAAGGGCGTCGCATCCGCGTCGATCGGCGCGCTCCTCGAGGCGCGCGGGCTCAAGGTGACGCTCGTCAAGATGGACCCGTACATCAACGTCGACCCGGGCACGATGAGCCCGTTCCAGCACGGCGAGGTCTTCGTGACCGAGGACGGCGCCGAGACCGACCTCGACCTCGGCCACTACGAGCGCTTCATCGACCAGGAGCTCAGCCGTGGCTCCTCCGTCAGCACCGGCCAGATCTACCAGGCCGTGATCGCCAAGGAACGCCGCGGCGACTACCTCGGCCGCACGATCCAGCCGATCCCCCACGTCACGAACGAGATCAAGGAGCGCATCCGCTCCACCGGCCGCGAGTCTGGCGCCGACGTCGTTATCGTCGAGGTCGGCGGAACGGTCGGTGGCATCGAGGGCCAGCCGTTCCTCGAGGCGATCCGCCAGATGCGCAACGAAGAGCACCGCCACGACACGCTGGCGAT
>CAZLYE010000621.1:0-4172 GCA_964562865.1 uncultured Binatia bacterium (SeqCode)
GTCCGAGAGCAGCTCGCGCTTCTAGCGAACCCGCACCGGGAACCTTCCGGGAACCCTTCGTCCCGGGCACGCCAAGTCCGCGACTTCTCAAACGGAGAGGGAGGGATTCGAACCCTCGGTAGGGGTACTACCCCTACACACGCTTAGCAGGCGTGCACCTTCGACCACTCGGTCACCTCTCCAAGCGGGGGACGACCCGATACCATGTCGCCCCAGCGCCCGCCACCGCGGGCCGATTGCGCACGCACGGCGGGGGGCTATCCTCCGCGCGTGGCGACGCGCCTCGGCCCGGGTCTCGCGCTCGTTCTCCTGGCGTTGACCGGCGTGCACGCGCAGATCCAGACGCCCCTGCCGAACGTCGGCCCGCCGCTCATCCTCGAGCTCGACGGCGTCGTCGAGCCGACGCCGGATGCGGCGCGCGGCAAGGGGTTCACCACCGCGTCGCTCGGCTTCCTTGGGAGCGAGGAGCGGCGTTGGCTCGGCGTCGACAAGGCCCGCACCACCGGCGGCGATCAGCCACTCAACGGGAAGGACGTCCTCGCCATCGTCGCCCCGTTCACGCCGAACCTGATGGTCGTCGGCCCGTCCGACCTCGTCGCCTCCCTCCGCGACGCCCCGCCCGGCACGAAGGTCCACGTCGAAGGCCTGGTCGACCGCGGCGCCCGCACCTACTACCTCCGTCGCATTCAACTCCGAAAAGACAAGGACTAAAGGCGCCCGAGCCCGTGCAAGGTTCAGTCGTCGACCGCGCGCGAACCGAAGCCGCGCAGGGGTACCCCGCGGCCCCGTCCCCGTCCACCGGCCCCCGCAAGTCTCTTCGCCCTCCTCCGCACAGCAAGCTCTCTTGACGCCGCAATCGAGCCTGGGCGAGAGTGCGCCCGAAGCTCGATCGCCGCGTGCACGGTGAACGGGCCGCAGGAGGGGCTACGAATCGACCGATCCCGGAGCGCGGGGTGCTCGCGCTCGTGTTCCTGAACGTCGCGCTCCAGGTCTTCGATGGGGTCGCGACGTACGTCGGTCTGCACGCCGGGATGGGCGAGGGCAACCCGCTGCTCGTCTGGGCGCTCGGTCACGTCGGGCCCGCCTCCGCCCTCTTCCTGTTCAAGCTCCAGGCGTGCGCCTGCCTGTTGCTCCTCTGGCACGTACGGCGGAACCGCTTCGCCGCACCGGCGCTGGCGCTGAGCGCTGCCGTCTACGTGGTGTGCTCGCTCGCGCCGTGGGCTGCGGCGCTCGCGGCGCTTCACCTCGAGTACTGGGCCTCGTAGATCCCGCCCGCCTCGGGCGCGGCGGAGGCCGTCGACGGGAGATCGGCGTAGTCGACCCCGAAGAACTCGATCGGCTCCGTGCCGTCGAGGTTCGCCGGGCGGAGGAAGTACGTGCCGCTCGCGGTCGGGACCCAGATCGCGTACGCCGCGCGCGTGTCGCCGCCCGTGAAGAGCGCGGTGAAGGACCCGACGAGGAGCCCGCCCCCTGCCATCAGCAACTTGGCCGGCGTGTAGCCGAGGTTGGCCGTCGCGGCGAGGAGCGCCATCCCGGCTTCGGCTCCCGGCGAGCCCGCGCGGGCGGCCACGGGACGGCCCGTGACGAGCAAGGCAGCCAGCATTCCGACGATCCAGGTCCTACGCATGTGCGCTACTCCTCTCGCCGCCCAACGCGGCGGTCTTCGTCTCCTGTGCCACGCGGTGCGGACGCGTGGCAAGCACGGTGTCGCGCGTCAGACGGCGGCGAGGGCGGCGGCCCAGGCGCTCAGGTCCGCGTCGGAGAAGAGGACGAACCGGACGAGGTCGAGAGTTCCCCGCCGCTCGGCGAAGAACCCGGTGACCGCGCCGAGCGCGACCGGCGCCGCTTCCGCGACCGGGAAGCGGTACGCGCCCGTCGAGATCGACGGGAACGCGACCGAGCGGAGTCCGTGCTCGACGGCCACCTCGAGACTCCGGCGGTAGGCGCGCGCGAGCAGCGCCGGCTCGCCGTGCCGCCCGTCGCGGTAGACCGGACCGACGGCGTGGATGACGAAGCGCGCCCGGAGGGAGCCGGCGCTCGTGATCTTCGCGTCCCCCGTCGCGCAGCCGCCGAGCCGCCGGCACGCCTCGAGGATCTCCGGCCCGCCCGCGCGATGGATCGCGCCGTCGACGCCGCCGCCGCCGAGCAGCGTCGTGTTGGCGGCGTTCACGATCGCGTCCGTGTCCTGCCGTGTGATGTCGCCGCGGAGGAGATCGATCGCCGTGTCGCAGACGGACCGGCGGTGCACGGCTACCCGGGCGCGAGCGGCTGCGCCGCGCTCGCCGGCTCGGCCGGCCCCGTGCGCGCGGGCGCCGACTCGCCGGGAGCCGGTACCTCTTCCCCGTCGGCGGGTGGGGCGGGACGGAGCGGAGCCCGCGGCGCCGCCTCCGGCGGTGCGCCACGCTGGTCGAGGTCCTCGTCCCCCGGCTCGGTGTCGGTGTCGTCGTCCCCGTCGTCACCGCGGTCCGGCGCGTCCTCGAGCACGGGCTCCTGGAACGCGCCCGCGGGTGCGTGATGCGGCGGGTCCGCGGCGCGCCCCGCCACGGGCCAGAGCAGGATCACGGCGGCGAGGCCGAGCGCGCGGACAGAATCCATCAGAGCCGCGGTTACTACCGCACCCGGAGCGAGGCAATCACCGATGCCGGTTGCGCACACGCGCCGCGCGCGCTAGATGCCCAGCAGCCGGGCATCGAGCAGGAGGTGACGGGATGGAGAAGGCGGTTGAGGAAGAGCCCCGCGCCGTCGTGTTCGTCTGCGACCGTCAGGGCGCCGTGCTCGGCCGCCGTGAGCGTTGCCTCAAGCTCGCCGGGATCCCGTACGCCGTCGAGACCGAGAAGCGACCGTCGGGGACCTACTACAAGCTCTACGTCCGGGAGCGCGACGCCGTCACCGCGCACCTCGCCCTCCAGATGGGTGGCTGCGGGCGCTCGTCGCGCCTGCGCCACGACCGCGCCGGCGTCTCGGCGAGCCTCCAGGAGATCGCGCGCACGCTCTGGGAGGAGGTCCTTCTCCTGTTCGGCCGCCTGAGCGACCTCGTCCGCGCCGCGCCCCAGCTCTTGACGGGCCCCAACGGCGCCGGCTCCCGCGCCGCCGACTGACGAGCGCTCCAGCGCGCGCCTTGACGCGCCCGGCGGGGGTGCGCACCTTCCGGGTCCATGGTCGACCTGAACCGCATGACGCACAAGGTACAGGAGGCGCTGCAGCAGGCCGGAGGCCTCGCCACGCGGCGGAACCACCAGGGCATCGACGTGGAGCACCTCCTCGCGGCCCTCCTCGAGCAGCCCGACGGGCTCACCGCCAACCTGCTCGAGGCCGCCGGGGTCGCGCCGCGCGCGGTCGAGCAAGCGGTCGAGCGCGAGCTCGCTCGCCGCCCGCAGGTCTCCGGACCGGCGACCGGGCCGTCGCAGACGTTCATCACGCAGCGGCTCTCCCAGCTCCTCACCCGGGCCGAGGACGAGATGCGCGGGCTCAAGGACGAGTACGTGAGCGTCGAGCACCTCCTCCTCGCGATGGTCGGGGAATCCGTCCTCCGGAGCGCCGGGCTCACGCGGGAGCGTCTGATGGAAGCGCTCCAGAAGGTCCGGGGCAACCAGCGCGTCACCTCGCCGGATCCCGAGACCACCTACCAGGCGCTCGAGAAGTACGGGCGCGACCTCACCAAGCTCGCCGCCCAGGGCAAGCTCGACCCGGTGATCGGACGCGACGACGAGATCCGCCGCGTCATCCAGGTCCTCTCCCGACGCACCAAGAACAACCCGGCGCTGATCGGCGAGCCGGGCGTCGGCAAGACGGCGATCGTCGAGGGGCTGGCGCAGCGGATCGTCAAGGGCGACGTCCCCGTGAGCCTCAAGAACAAGAAGCTCGTGGCGCTCGACATGGGGGCGCTCGTCGCGGGTGCCAAGTACCGGGGCGAGTTCGAGGAGCGCCTGAAGGCCGTGCTGAAGGAGGTGCAGGCATCGAACGGCGAGGTCGTCCTCTTCATCGACGAGATGCACACGGTCGTCGGCGCCGGGGCAGCCGAGGGCGCGATGGACGCGTCCAACCTGCTGAAGCCGATGCTCGCCCGCGGCGAGCTCCACTGCATCGGCGCCACCACGCTCGACGAGTACCGCAAGTACATCGAGAAGGACCCCGCGCTCGAGCGCCGCTTCCAGCCCGTCATGGTCGACCAG